>CANHAR010000016.1 GCA_947458495.1 Gammaproteobacteria bacterium
ACTGTGTAGAATGCCCGAGATAACCGAAAAAGGCGCTTGTTACGTATGATTGTCTGGATGGCGACAATCGGGCCTGAAAACGGGACCAATAAAAAGGCATCATCCGGCAGATGTCTGCAGTTAAACGCAATTGGCTTTTGCAGCGTCTATAACAGACTCTGAGCGCTTGCGTTTCAGATAATGAACTTTCTCACAGGATTTCTGATTATGGGACGAATTACCCGCACGATAGTTCTCGCGGCAGGACTGCTTGCTTGTGTAAAACCGGTATTTGCCGACGATCTGGTCAGCATACTCGAACTGGCCATGCGCAATGACCCGGCGCTGCGTCAGGCACAGGCTCAGCTCAATTCCGCACAACAACAGGTACGCCTGGCGCGCGCCAGTCTGTTACCACAGGTCAGCGCAAACCTTGCCGAGCAGCGTCAATCTACCGGGCCCGAAGGCACCATCAGCTTTACCGATCTGAATGCCAGCACACGCCGGTATGGCGTCAACATCCAGCAGTCGCTACTGAACATGACCTCCTGGTATAGCTACCAGGGTGCCAAGGAAGCTGATCAGGCGCGGTTCTACAATTTTGCGGCGCAGGAGCAGGAACTGATCATCCGTGTTGCTTCAGCCTACTTCAATGTCTTGCGCGCCATCGATGATCTCAGCACCAGCCGGCAGGAAGAAGAAGCGGCCATGCGGCAATTTGAGCGAACCCGTCAGCGTGAAGAAGTGGGTCTTGTCGCCATCACTGAAGTCTTTGAATCACAAGCAGCCTACGATCTGGCGCGCAACAACACCATTCTGGCTGAAGACGCTGTGTCGTCCAGCTACGAAGCGCTGGAAGCCATCACCGGGCAACCGCATCCTAATCTGGAAATCCTTCGCGAAGACTTCCCGGTGACACCTGCGGATGGCGAAATGGAAACCTGGGTTCAGGAAGCATTAAACAGCAACCCGCAATTGCTTGCTGCAAAGTACAGTGTGGAAGCTCAGGCCAGAACGGTTCAGGCACGCCGCTCCGAACACCTGCCCACGATCGGGCTGCAGAGCAGTTACTCCAACACCGACTCCAACACCGGGCAAGGTGCCGATGGCAGTGTGCGCTCAACGGGTGTGATTGAAGGCTTCAGCGTTGCAGTGCAGGTCAATATTCCCTTGTACTCCGGTCATGCCGTTACCGCGCGCCGCAGTCAGGCAGAGTATGACCTGATTGCAGAGCAGGAGCAGGCCAGTCTGATCCGCCGGCAGACCACACAGAACATCCGCAATGCCTATCGCCGGGTAAACACCGACGCGATGGTCATTGCCCAGCGCCAGCAGGCCATTGTTTCTGCCCAGTCCGCACTGAATGCCATCGAAGCAGGTTACGAGGTAGGCACACGCAACATTGTTGATGTGGTGCAGGCTCGCCAGCAACTGTTTGTGGCGCTGCGTAACTATTCTGATGCCCGCTACAACTACGTGGTGGACACCTTGCAACTGAAGCGCACTGCGGGTGTACTCACGCCGCAGGATATTATCGATCTGAACGAGTGGTTGGCAGATCAACCGGCAACTGCGCAATAAGGATAACGGGGACGGAGGCAAGAAGTGATGGGGACGGAGCCTTCGCCTCCGTCCCCATCACTTCATCACTTCTCTGCACCCAGCGCCATTGCGCGCGGCTGACGCTGATCATCTGGCTCAGCCTCCTGCCATCCGGACATATGCAACTGCAGCAGATCGGCCAGCGCAGAGATATGCTCTGGTCTGTCATTCAGCGCGGTGATGTATTCGTAACGCTCTCCACCGGCATGCATAAAGTACTCTTTGTTCTCTTCACCAATTTCCTCAATGGTTTCAAGGCAATCGGCGGAAAAACCCGCACAGAATACCTGCACTGACTTGATGCCCTGCGCCGGCATCGCCTGCAGGGTGTGATCGGTGTAAGGTTTTAACCACTCCTCGCGACCAAAACGCGATTGGAAGGTGGTCATGTATTCAGACTCCTGCAGTCCAAGCGCCTGAGCAATCAGTCGCGTGGTTTTGTGGCATTCGCAATGATACGGGTCGCCATTAAGCAGATAACGTTTTGGTATTCCATGGTAGGAAAACATCAATTTATCCGCCCGCCCATGAGTTTGCCAATGGTCCCGAATGCGCGCCGCAGCGGCATTGATAAACGGTTCATAGTCATGATATTGCGTGATAAACCGCAACTCCGGAATCATGCGACGGCGCACAAAATCAGCGCTGATGGCATCAAAGGTTGATGCAGTTGTCGACGCCGAGTATTGCGGATACAGCGGCAATACCAGTAGCTTGCGCACACCCTGATCAAACATATTCTGCAGCACAGAAGGGATCGACGGATTGCCGTAACGCATGGCAAAGTCGACCACCAGATTATGGTGGCCACGCGCTTTCAGCTCCTCCGTGATGGCGTGTGCCTGGCGGCGGGTATGAAACAGCAGTGGCGAGCCTTCATCAGTAAACACTGTTGCATAGGATTTTGCCGAGCGGCGTGGACGTATGTTGAGGATTACGCCATTAAGAATGAGCCACCACAACGGCCGTGGCGTTTCCACCACGCGTGGATCCCAAAGGAACTCTTTCAGGTAGCGGCGCAGTGCCGTGGGTGTTGGTGCATCCGGTGTACCAAGGTTGGTAACCAGCACACCAATGCGATCATTCTGCCGATGTGTGAAGTGGGGGCTGCCCTTGAACGTCATGAGTTTTCCTGTTTCAGATTGTGAATTAATGACTTGAGTTACTGTGCTCTATGCGTTTGAGGCCCGCCCTGGAACCTAGCGATCCCACATAAAACTGGGGCACTGACAGCAGTGTCACGTAGATCATGGCGACCGGCAACATGGCACCCGCCCCAAAAAAAATCGACGAAAACACCTGGCCGAGCATCATACTCAAGGTCCAGCGCCATGCGCGTACTGGATACGCTCTGGCCATCACATAGATCACCAGACACATTGAGGGCCATGCAAATACAAAATACAGCGGTGATGCCCACGCCACTGTCACCTCGGATGTCGCGGATTGTCCGGAGGCCAGGGCCACACCGGTTGCGATCACAAATCCTGCTGCAGCCGCGGCCACGTGCACCGGATTTTCCCCGGTGCGCAGGGTGCGCAGCGTATTACGAAAGAACCCCTCGTCAGTGGGTTTTCCGGACGGCTCTGTGTTGTGATCGCTCATCGTGTTTATCTCTCATTTGCGGGGGCGCGCAGACTGATCGCACCACGTATTTGACCAGTAAGGTAACCGGTCGCCATGTCATCCGGATAATGACGTATCAAGGCTGCAGCGACGTCTGCGGCGATATCGGTGCCATGACAGGTTAGGCACAAGGGTGCGGCAGCCTGCGCCTGCATGTAACGAAACTCACCGTCAACCAGTTCAGCTTTGTTGATCTGTGCAGGCGCCTCTCCGGCCTGCTGGCGCTGTTCAAACTCCTGCAAAACCCTGGTCTCCCAGGCATCCGGAACGGCCAGCGTGCTGTTGCGCGCCTTCAAGCTGACGCGCTTCACTTGCCAGCCACTTTGATCACTCAGGGCCTGCGCGATGGCCGGTGCCTGCACCGCACACACATCGATTCCATTAACTGGCCCGCCTGACTGCATAGCCTGCTGCAATGTTGGTAACAGCGTTCCGACAAACTGTGTTGCCAGTTCAGCTCCCTGCACAGTCAACGCCTGCTCATCCGGCATCGGGTTTTGTTGTGCATCAGCAGAGGCCGCAAACAACACAACCAACGCCGCTATCGCTGTTGAGTACTTCATCTACTGATCCCCCGGGTTAATTAAACTTTGTCCAACGCCTGTGAAATGTCCGCAATAATGTCATCGATATGCTCAATACCAACAGAGAGCCGCACCAGATCTTCGCTGACACCCGCCCGCGCCAGCTCCTGCGGACTCAGCTGACGGTGCGTTGTGGTTGCCGGATGACACGCCAATGACTTGGCATCGCCGATGTTGACCAGACGCAGAATCATCTGTAACGCGTCGATAAAGGTTGCTCCGGCTTCTTTAGAGGTTTTACCAGCGCCGGCTTTGATACCAAAACTCAAGATACCCGACGCGTGACCCGAGCAGATCTTTTTGCAGGTGGCGTTGTAAGGGCTATCCGGTAACGCAGCATAGTTAACCCATGCGACCTTCGGGTGATCACGCAGAAAACCGGCGACCGCAAGCGCATTCTGGCAATGGCGCTCGATGCGCAGCCCCAGTGTTTCCAGTCCTTGCAGAATCAGGAAAGCACTGTGCGGCGACAGCGCGGCACCGGTATTGCGCAGAGGCACAACGCGGCAACGGCCTATATACGCCGCCGGCCCCAACGCTGCGGTATACACCACACCGTGATAGGACGGATCCGGTTCGTTGAGCATTGGAAAACGTTGTTTGTTGGCCACCCAGTCAAACCGACCCGAGTCGATGATCACACCACCCACCGTGGTACCGTGCCCACCGATGTATTTTGTCAGGGAGTGCACAACAATGTCCGCCCCCTGATCCAGTGCCCGGCAGAGGTAAGGCGTTGCCACGGTATTATCCACAATCAACGGTACGCCGTGACGATGCGCAATCTCACTCAATTTCTGCAGATCCACCACGTTACCTGCCGGGTTGCCGATTGACTCACAGAACAAGGCCCGGGTCTTGTCATCAATCAGTCGCTCGAGACCTTCATAGTCATCAAAAGACGCCATGCGCACCTCAACACCCTGGGTTGGCAGTGTGTGTGCAAACAGATTATAGGTTCCGCCATAGAGCTGGCTGGTGCTCACAATGTTGTCGCCCGCGCGCGTTATGCACTGCACTGCATAGGTAATCGCAGCCATGCCCGAGGCCAAAGCCAATGCACCAATGCCACCTTCCATTTCTGCCAGACGCTGTTCCAGCACCGCCGTGGTCGGATTCATGATACGCGTGTAAATGTTGCCGGCCACTTTGAGATCAAACAGATCCGCCCCATGCTGGGTATTGTCGAAGGTGTAGGACGTGGTCTGGTAGATCGGCACTGCTGCCGCCTTGGTCGTTGCCTCTGATGTGTAGCCGTGATGCAGGGCTAATGATTCAAGTTTCATGTGTGACTCCTCTGATTTAAATTTCATGCCAATGCTAAACGCCCAACCAGCGATTGACGCCCATACCCACCAGCCATGACAGAACCATAACCAGGCTTGCGATACCCAAGTGTTCGGCCACTACAGGCAGTGCTGGCTGCCCCTGTTGTCTTGCAATAAATACACTCAGCACCGTCAACACAACGGCTCCCCAGATCAGACAGGCTATCACTGCCTGTTGAAGCGGCAGCAATAGCAAGGGCAGCACAAACGTAGAAGCCATCAAAAACTTGGTTAAAAATGTGGCGATGGTTGCCAGCCAGACACTGCGGCTGGTGCTGTCGGGACGCGCTTCTTCCGACAGATGGATACCAAAGGCGTCCGACATCGAGTCTGACACGGCAATCACCAGAATGCCCCCCATCACCGCCGCCAGCGACTCGGTGCCGGCAAACAATCCGACGATCAATCCCAGCGTTGTAATCACACCGGATCCGGTGCCAAAAAAGACGCCCGTCAACATCCCGCGCAAGCGTGCCTGTGATTGATCCACCATGTTACTCAGCTCCGTGGTTGCCGTGAACAAACATCTGCCTGACTCAGGCAAACAGTTTGCTGCGGAACGCAAAAAACACAGCACCCAGCAGGCACAATGCACTCCATAGATAGTCCAGTTTCAGAGGCTCTTTCAGATAATAGACCGCAAAGGGTACAAACACGCTCAGGGTAATGACTTCTTGCAGTATCTTCAGTTGCCCAACCGACATTACCGTAAAGCCGATCCGATTTGCCGGCACATGAAACATATACTCCAGCAGGGCGATTCCCCAACTGATCAGCGCTGCGATAATCCAGGGCTTGTGGGCCAGATCCCGGAGATGAGCGTACCAGGCAAATGTCATAAAGATGTTGCTGATGATCAGAAGACTGACGGTGATCGCGGCAGGATGCATAGTGGTTCTAACCCCGGGAATTGTGGGCATGCTGTTTAACTTCTTAATGCCGAATTATACGCGCATCATGGCCATTGATTGCGCCAACTCTGCGCTCAGTGCGCTGATCGCCTTTTGTAAACGCTCATCTCCAGCCATGCTGACTCCACGCGCATCCCATTGCGGGTTGGCTCTGGCAAGTCGCAGTTCAGCGGGTAACTCAGCGTCAGCCAGGACCGGCCGCAGCGCCGCCGCCACGGGACTGCGCTGCTGCGCTGCGTGCCCGCGACGCTCCAGCGCCAGAATCAAACCACATTGGCGTGCCGCCAGCACCCTCAAAATGTTGTCGTCGACCCTGAGCAGTTTTTCGCCCGTCATCCTACCCATCAGATTGCGCCCGTAGTGCCTCAGGGTTTGTACACCGCCCCCCAGCAGAGCGCCCATCAGGGTGGCAGCGCCCAGCGTCAGCCCGCCAGCGATCAGATCAATACCGGCACCTGCTGCGGCACCCGCCGCCGCACCGCCGCCTAGCCGCAACCCCATGGATTGCAACAGCACCGGATCAAACGGGTCTGCTTGCCACTTGCCATTGAGCAACGGCAGTGCCGCCGTTTCAATATCATCGGGATAAAAGCGGTACAGACTCAGCAAACGCTCAACACAGGCCTGTTCACGCTCGATGACTTGCTTGTTGAGTGTGTGCGCGCCGGCCTCCAAAGCTGCTTCGTCCAGTGTGGACACGCGCTGGCGGCAGGCGGCGACACCCAACAACAAATCCGCTACCTGTTCGGCGGCAGCCTGCTGACGAAGTCGGGTTTCCTGCGCATGATTTTCAATCAACGCATGCAGAATATCGGCATGGGAATCCAGTAGTCCGGCTAGTTTTCCGTACAGTAACCGCTCACCGTCTTCAGCCGGCGCAACGATGTCAAAACGCACCATGGCATGCAACCCGAGCCCGGCAAGGGCCTCCCGCCATGCAAGCTCACGCGCTTCCGGATGCGCTACAAAGTTGAGTAAGGGCAACAACGGAATTCCGCATAAACGCAGGATCTCCAGCTCGTCGCGATGTTTGGACAATACCGGATCACGGGTATCCACCACATAAAAAGCCGCATCACTTTTGATCATCTGCCGCAGCACCTTGGCTTCCTGCTCAAATTGACCTGCGGCTGGCGCAGAGGCGAGGAAGCGCTGGATACGTTGAGGACCATCTTCACGCGAGCCACTGACAGATGTCTGTTGCTCCAGCAACGCCAGCAAGTCGATTGGCTCTTCAATGCCGGGCGTGTCGAACAGTTCCAGCAACACATGACCATTCACCAGCAAGCGGGCGGCTTCAACATGACGTGTTGTGCCGGGCCTGTCACTGACCTCTCCAAACCGGGCATCACGGGTCAGAGTGCGCAACAAGGAGGTCTTGCCGGTATTGGTGTGACCGACCACAGCAATGCGCAGTGGTTTGCTGACACCCTGTGACAGATCGATGCGCTGCTTCATGCATGAGCCTCCAGCCAAGATTGTGCAGCGCTCTCATCGTCAAACACAGCCGCAGATAAAATGCCCAGCGTCTGCAGTTGCTGTCGCCATAACTGCCGGCGACTGTTGGTGCCCTGGCCCGCCAGCAATACCGCAACGTGCAAGGCACGCCCCGAGGCATCCGCCAGCCACGACAATGACCCGCGATCCGGGGTCTGCGCAGCGTCGCACACCAATAACAATGCGCGCGGCGGCGACTGATCCAGACGCGCAAGTGTGTTGATGCGTTGTTGGCGACTGGCGACAGACTCCTGATCAAAGTCACTGAGTTGCGTTGCCGGCCACACAATCTGATCACTCAACTCAAACGCAACCACAAGTGGCGTGCCCTGGGCCGAGCGATTTCGTTGGCCGCGCCGATCGGGTTGCCCGGCGGGTTGCACGTGGATTGGCTGCTCGGCGTCAGTCACGCCCGCTGACTGCGCGGATGGAGACAGTCGCGCAGTCAGCTCGCTCCATTCAGCCAGGTGAATATCCAGCCGGAACGCGTTGAGACCTACTCGCAGTCGCCACACACTCCAAAGCAACAGCAGCAATCTTGGTAAAACGCCATAAACCAGCAGCGCACCACATAACCAGCCGGCCCATAACACTCGCTGCGCGCTGGTCTGTGCAGACACGTTATTGCCTGCTGCGCCTGCGGCACTCACCGCGTCGGCGTCCGGTATTGCAAATCCCAACTGCGCCGGCAACCAGCCTATGCCCTGCACAAGGGTGTTAAAGAGCGAGTCTGGCAAAATAGTGGTTTCCCAGACGAACACAAAACTGCGCAGCGACAACGCCAGCAACAGTCCAACAAGAGCACCCAGGGCAAGACTGCTCCATAACACATGGGTAACTGCCGCCATCCACCAACGGCTGATGCCGGCGCGGCTGCTCAGCGTTGCAAAGGACCGGGCAAGCAGCACGGCATCGCGACCTCCAAAATGCCTGCTCAGCCACAGCCAGACATTACCCAGGGACAGCTCGCCGGGGGTCATCACCAAGGTCGCCAGCCAGAACATCAGCATCAGCAGATTAACGCCCAACAAAGCGCCCAAGGCCCACACCACGTTAACGGGTGATGCGCCATCACCCAGAATGCCCAAAGCCACTGACACACCAGCGCTGAATGCCAACACCAGCATTAACATCAACATCCATGCCGAGCGTTGACGCCAGATGTGCATGCCCTGCAGCTGACCTGAGGATTGCGCCAGCGATTGCGCCCAGCGCAGTACCCGCTGTTCCGGTTCGGATGCGTGTTGCCTGGCAAACTGCTCTGCCTGGGTGTGTTGCTGGGCGGTTATCGGTAAACAGCCCGGGGGGGATAACAACAGGCCAAGCCGGACAGACTCCGCCAGCCATCGATCACTGAACACAAAGCGCGACGCCGGCTGCGCTGTTTGTTGATGATTCAGTGACACAGTTTTTCTCCCTGACAATACCGGTTTTATTGAGCTAGTCGGCATTCTAGCTGATCACGTCAGACCACAGTACTTTCATTACGGTAGACTGCACAGCAGCCGCCTGCTTCACGACTGTGATGCAGGCTCATCGGATACCGGGATAAGGCAACAGGACAACACCATGGCAACAATCACCTTTTATGGCGCAGCGCAGGAAGTCACTGGCTCCTGCTACCTGATCGAGTCCCCCGCTCTGGGGCGGGTCCTGTTCGATTGCGGCATGCATCAGGGCGGTGATGCGGTGGAACGTGTAGGTCATGACGCATTTCCTTTTGATGCACAAACGATCGACGCCCTGGTGTTGTCCCACGGACATCTGGACCATTCAGGCATGTTGCCCAAACTGGTACACGATGGCTTTAAGGGCCCGATTTATTGCACTCAGGCCACTCGCCAGTTACTGCGTATTCTGCTGGAGGACGCCTACGGTTTGTACGAGCGTGATCTGGAGCGCGACAACCTGCGGCGGCTGCGCAGTGGCCGCAATCCGGTTGAAGCGGAGTACACCATTGGCGACGTCGAGCAAGCGCTGCACCAGTGTGTCCCCCAGCCTTACCATCTGGCATTTAACATCGGCTCGTCTGCGCATGTGCAGTTTATGGATGCAGGACACATTCTCGGATCAGCGATTGTTGAGCTGACGCTTACCGAACGTGGCGAAGACAAAGTCATGGTGTTCTCGGGTGATCTTGGCAACAACGACTCCCCGCTGATGAATGACGCAGAGTCACCCGACAAAGCCACTCTTGTGCTGATGGAAGGCACCTACGGGGATCGGGATCATCGTAATCACGATGAAACCCTGGAGGAGTTACGTGCCGTACTGCGCGAAACCTGGGCGCGTGATGGTAATGTGCTGATTCCTGCCTTTGCTATCGGCCGCTCGCAGGAGCTGATTTTTTATCTGGGCTGCCTGTACCACGCCGGCGAACTGGATGACTGGCAGATTTTCCTGGACAGCCCGATGGCGATAGAGGTCACAGAAGTGTATGACCGCTGGTTGCACATCATGGATGACACCGACATTCTCTGCCTGACCGAGTCGGGTCGTGAAACGTTGCGCAGCTTTCTGCCGACGCTGAAGCTGTGCCGCAGCGCCGAAGAGTCCATGGAGATCAATAAAATCAAACAAGGTGTCATCATCATCGCCGGCAGCGGTATGTGCACAGGCGGCCGAATCCGTCACCACTTCAAACATCGCATCTGGCGCGAATCCAGCACCGTCATCTTTATCGGATTTCAGGCGCAGGGCACGCTGGGCCGTCTGCTGGTGGATGGAAAAAAAGAAATCAAAATGTTTGGTGAAGAATTTAAAGTGCGCGCACGCATCGAAACCATCGGCGGCTTGTCCGCTCATGCCGGTCAAAGTGCGCTGATCAAATGGGCTGCAAATTTCAAAGATAAACCGCGCCTGTGCC
This sequence comes from Gammaproteobacteria bacterium, assembly GCA_947458495.1. Taxonomy (GTDB): domain Bacteria; phylum Pseudomonadota; class Gammaproteobacteria; order Pseudomonadales; family Pseudohongiellaceae; genus Pseudohongiella. The sequence goes on from CANHAR010000016.1 coordinate 10,394, forward strand.
TGGTGCATGGGGAGGCCAATGCCCTGGAAGCCCTGTCGCAAAAGTTATGGCTGGACAAGGGCATTCGCAGCGATGTGCCAGCCTACGGCACCAGCATTGTGTTCTGATCCGGTTAACCGGGAAATGTGAGCAAGGCCTTCGCCAGCAAAGGTGCCAGATCAATCTGATTAGTGGCATCTGCAATGCTGTTACTGGTGACTACCTGCAGGCCATTGTCTTGCATTTCTGCGATAGCACCTTGTGCAAAAATCCCATGCACGGCAATACACACCGGACCGTTCATGCCGGCCCTGGTGAGGTGACTGGCGGCCTGAATCATGGTTTTTCCGGTACTGATCATGTCATCCACCAGCACCGGTGTTCTGTCCAGATAGTTCCCGACATGGGGCAAAGACACCTGCACATCACGGTCACCAAAGCGCTGTTTCTGTAACACTTCCCACGGACAACCGGCCGCCTCGGCAACCCGTGCTGCCCATTGCTCAGACTCACTGTCAGGGCCAATCACCAGCGGCTTCGTGATGTTTTCTCTGATCCAGTCCGCGATGGGCTGCACAGCCGTTAATGAGCGTGCCGGAATGCTGTACACCTCATCCAGCTGGTGAATGCGGTGCAAATGCGGATCGACTGTCAACAACCAGTCCATATGCTGGCTGACGAGACGCGCAAAATAGTGCGAGCTGACTCCTTCACCATCACTAAAGCGTTTGTCCTGTCGCATGTAGGCAAGATAGGGCGCAATCAGACCTACACGGCGCGCACCCAGATCGCGTAGCGTATCGGCCAGCAGCAACAGTGGCAGCACCCGGCTGTCCGGTTGGTGCAGCTGGCACAGAATCGCCACATCGCGGCCCCTGACCTCATCCAGCACACGAATATAGGTTTCCCCATCCGGAAAGTGGCGCAGGATCATCTGCCCGGTTGTCCAGCCGCTGCGCGCCAGCAGGCTCTCTGAGAGTACCCGCTGACCCGGCATGGAAAACAACAAAGTACTCATGCCACCTCTTCTTCAATATGCAGTATCTGTGGATGCGAATGGTAAAAGTCCAAGGCATACTCCAGCTCGCCGATCGCCTCGGCGTGCAGGGTCATCAGCGGCTGGCCAAGGTCAACCACATCACCTAGCCGCACATGCATGCTGATGCCCGCGGCCGGTGCATTGGGCGCACCCGCCAGGCTCGCAAGACGTGAAATTACCCGATTGTTGAGCATGGCAACCACACCTCGCCTGGGCGCCAATAATGTCCGTGTGTGCGCCGCCACCGGAGGTATCTTCATACCACCCTGTGCGTCACAGATGGCCTGAAACTTCTGCCAGGCAAGGCCGCTGGCCAGCGTCCGGACCGCCAACGCCATGCCGCCACCCACCTCACATGCCTCACCCATCTCCAGCAACACTGCCGCCAATGCCAGGGCGCGGCGCCTGAGTTCCTGAGACGACTCAGGCTGGTTTTGCAGCACAGCCAACAAATCGCGCGCTTCCAGCGCAGGACCGATGCCCACACCAACCGGTTGTGAGCCATCGGTCAGCATGGTGCGCACGGTGAGTCCCAATGCGGCGCCAGTCGATGTCAGTTGCATCGCCAGACGTTCAGCCAGCTCGGCACTGCGCACTTTTGCGGTGGGTCCGACCGGGATATCAATCAGTACATGGGTGGAACCGGCAGCTACCTTTTTGGAGATGACCGAAGCAACCAACTGCCCTTCACTGTCCAGATCCAGTGCTCTCTCAACGCGGATAATGATGTCGTCAGACGGGCTCAGGGATACCGATCCACCCCAGGCCAAACAACCGCCATGCTGATCAACAACGTCGCGCATCCGGTCAAAATCAAGATTGACCTCGGTCAGTGTCTCCATGGTATCGGCAGTGCCTGCAGGGGAAGTAATGGCCCGCGAGGAGGTTTTAGGCATGGTCAGGCCATTAGCCGCAACAATGGCAACCACAATGGGCGTGGTGCGATTGCCCGGCAGACCGCCGACGCAATGCTTGTCCACAATAATGCGCCCTGGCCCCCATTTAATATGGCGCCCAACGTCAACCATGGCCCGGGTGATGTGAATGGTTTCGTCCAGACTCAGGTTGGATGCCGCGCACGCGGTGACATAAGCAGACAGTTGAATATCCGAATAGCGCCCGGCACTGATGTCGCGAATGATGTCGTTGGCGCCGCGTTCCGTGAATGCCTTGCCGTAGAGTTTGCCGCGCACATAACTCATGGAATCAACGGCCGGCGCATGGCGGAAGGTGGCTTTTTCGCCCTCCGCCGCCTTTAGCAGCAGCCATGCGGCTTCACTCAAGCCCGCCTTCTGATGGCTGAGCAAATCCCCCTTGACGATATCCAGCGTGGCAATGATGGAACGGTCACCGGCGCAAATCTGCACACGACCCTGTGCATTAAATCCCTCCGAACGGCACACGTGACAGTCTTCACGCATGTAAACCACGGGTTCCTGGTGAGTATCAATACCCAGTCGCGTCAGAGTCAGAAAGTGCTTCTCCATCACCGCTGGTCATCCGGATTACCGTCACCAACGGCAGCGTCAAAGTAAGCTGGCTCCAGCCAGCCATGGGCATCGCGCCCGAGCAAAGCGGCTACGTCCAATACAATGTGCGCCCCGGTCTGAAACTCCGAACCCATGGTCGATCTCCATGCTGACTGACACGGCCGGACAAGTCCGGCTTACAAGTCAGCAGTCTGCATCAGCATGGATTTTTTTTATTGATCGGGGTCAAACACAGGGCACTGAAGCCGCGTGGACATTGACGGCTACAGAGGCACTGGTCACAAATTTGGCAGGCGCTGGCTAAGAAGAGCCGGCTCAATCGCCGATGCGGCGCCAGGTCAAAGTCCCGGTTGTTCGCCCGTTATCGTCACGAATGGATAATTTCAGCAAACCATCACTGGTGAATTCGTAGTAGCGGACATTGTCTTCGCCGACCCAGCTGCCACGGGTAGGAGAGCCTTCAACGTGGTGAGTCACCTTGTTCTGATCAATATCCCAGGTAACCGGGCCCCAGTAGGCGAATCCACCACTGACATTGGTGGTGCTTTGAGCCGCACGCGCCGGCAGATCTTTGGGCATGCCCTGTGCGGACATCTGATCGTGCTCGTCGTACATGATGCGGCCGATATAATTGTTGTCGACTTCACCACCCTCTGCCGGGTAATTGATAAAGCTGACCAATTCATAGTGACCTACAAATTGCTGCTTGACTGCCGCCAGAGCATCGTCGGCAGCGTCCACATCCGGTTGCTGCAACAGAAAAGTGCCAAGCACCAGAGCGCCCAGCGAGGTCAGACCCAAAAGTGTACGTTTCATGTGATTCTCCTGAGGTAAATACTTGTTGTTATTGTGCTGGCATCAGTGGCGATCATACGCCGGGCATGCGGAGAGGGTAAAGGGCTGGCCAACAAGTTGCCGGGCCTGGTCAGACCTGTCTTTTCTCAGGCCTGTCTTTTGCCAAAGCTATCAGCAACAGTTGTGCTGCTGCTAAACTGCCGAGATACCTTTCGCTTGTCAGTTACGGATCAACACCATGGACACACAGGAAAATCTTCAGCTCGCGCAGTTGTTTAATCATCTCGAGCTGGAAACACTGGATGAAAACCTCTATCGCAGCGCGCACAAAAATGAAGGCTGGATGCGCGTGTACGGCGGTCAGGTGCTGGCTCAGTCCTTGCTCAGTGCCACCCGTACCGTGCCTGAAGACCGTCATGTACATTCCCTGCATGCCTATTTTCTGAGACCAGGCGATCTGAAGCACCCGATCATTTTCCAGGTGGATCGCATCCGTGACGGCAAGAGTTTCACCACCCGGCGCGTTGTCGCCATTCAGCATGGCAAGGCCATTCTGAATATGTCCTGCTCATTTCAGGTGCCCGAGCCCGGATTATCACATCAGGCGCTGATGCCCGAAGTCCCTCCACCAGAGCAGTGTGCGAATCGCAAACAAATGGCGGAACATTTCCGTGGCCGCATCAGCGAAGGGTTGCTGGAGCGGTTTTCGCGGCAGTTTGCCGTGGATCTGCGTCATGTTGATGTCAACAGCCTGTTTGACACAACCCCGAAGGAACCGGTTACCAGCGTCTGGTTCAGACTGAACACCACATTGCCCGAGCACTATCCTTTTCACGCTCACCTGCTGGCGTATGCCTCGGACATGACCTTGTTGCAGACCTGCCTGCGGCCCCACGGACAAAGCCTGTTTGATCCCAAGCTGCAGGTGGCCAGTCTGGATCACACCATGTGGTTCCATCGACCTTTCCGCATGGATGACTGGCTGCTGTATTCACAGGACAGCCCTTCATCATCGCAGGCCCGAGGTTTCAACCGCGGCAATATCTTCACCCGTGATGGCATTCTGGTGGCTTCCGTGTGCCAGGAAGGTCTGATCCGCGTGCATAACGAGAACAACCCTGACTGAGCCTGGCGATTACGTCTGTTCCAGCGCCAGTGACAGTTGATCAGCGGCACGGTGGTCAACTGGCAGCAGGCGCAACCCTACACCAATCAGCCGCACCGGTCGGTCATGGCGCTGAAAAGCCTGCTCAAGCAGATCTGCAAACAGCGATGTCCCGCTGTTGTCGGCCGCTTGCTCGGCAGTTGTCGAAACAAAGTTATTGAACTTGAGTTTCACAAACTTGCCGCCAATCCGGTAGCGTTCAGCCATGGGTTGCCAGCGGCGCAGCATATCTTCATACAAAGCAGGCAGCTCACGCAGACAGGCCGCCAGATCGGGCAAGTCTTGCACAAAGGTGGTTTCCACACTCAATGACTTGCGCAGGCGCTCGACTTTAACGTCACGGTGATCAATTCCCCGGCTCAGTTCATACAGACGCGCACCAAAACTGCCAAACCGCGCCTGCAGTGCCTCCGGCGTCCAGCCACGCAGATCTTCACAAGTCTGAATACCCATCGCATTTAGCCGGGCAGCCGTGACGGTGCCCACGCCGTAGAGTTTTTTCACCGGCAACTGTAATACAAATTCATCCACCTGCTCAGGGCGAATCACAAACTGACCATCGGGTTTGTTCCAGTCACTGGCAACTTTGGCTAAAAATTTGTTGGGTGCTATGCCGGCGGAGAGGGTGATGCCAAGCGTCTCACGGACTCGGCGACGGATCTCCTCAGCGATCAGGGTTGCACTGCCCCGACATGCCTGCGTGCGACTCACGTCAAGATAAGCCTCGTCCAGCGACAGTGGCTCAACAAGATCGGTGTATTCACTAAAAATCGCCTGCACCTGACGGGAAACTTCGCGGTATTTGTCCATGCGAGGGGGTACTACAATCAACTGCGGGCAATGGCGCAGTGCAGTGGCCGTTGCCATCGCAGAATGCACACCAAAACGGCGCGCTTCATAATTGCAGGTGGCCACCACGCCGCGTCGGTCACTGGCGCCGCCAACAGCCAGAGGTTTGCCACGCAACTCAGGGTTATCGCGCATCTCAATCGCAGCATAAAAGCAGTCACAGTCGCAATGAATAATCTTGCGCTGCAAGGGAGCGGGGGCTGGCGTAAGGCTTGATTCAGACATTGAAGCATTGGCCATTGGCGACGATGGGGGTATTATCACACAGCCGCCCCACTTTGAGTTCTGGTCTCAACCATGCACACTGAATCACTGTTTAAAGATCATATCAATCAACAACAACGGGAATGGATGGACGCGCTTGACCGCTGCGGATGCGCGGATCATGCGGTACTGATTTACAGCGGAAAACTGCATTATCACTTCGCTGATGATCACGCCGGTACCTTCAGAGCATGGGGACATTTCCTGCGCTGGATTCCTGTCGACCGACCGGATTTTTTTGTCCTGCTGCGCGCAGGACACACCCCGCAATTCCTGCCGGTGCTGCCCAACGACTACTGGCACGATCAACATCTGGATTTGCCAGAGTGGTGGGCATCAGCGTTTGATATCCGCCCTCTATTGTCTGTTGCCGATCTTGGCAAAGCCCTGCGGGACGCCGGTGTCCGCGCTGATCAACTCATTTTCCTGGGTGAAGATGAACAGCTGGCGGCCACGCTAGGCTGCAACACTGATCAGGTCAATCCGCCCAAACTTCTGACCTGGCTGGATTACCAGCGCGCTTACAAAACAGACTATGAGGTTCATTGCCTTGCCGATGCCAGCGCATTGGCACTGACCGGTCATCAGGCGGCACATGAGTGCTTTCTGGCAGGCGGCGATGAGTACGCTATTCATATGGCCTACCTGCAGGCCTGCCGGGTGCTGGACTCGGAACTGCCCTATAACAACATTGTGGCACTTAACGCCAATGGCGCCATCCTGCACTATCAGCATAAAAAGCGCTTCACGGCGACACACACTCATAAACCCGATAACCAGGTATTGCTGATCGATGCCGGTTGTCGCTGGCATTCGTATTGCTCAGACATCACACGTACCTGGTGTGCACCACATACACAGGCAGATTTTCAGGCGCTACTGGCAGGCATGCAGACTCTGCAGCTGGCAATTGTTGATGAGATCCGCGTTGGCACCAGCTTTGTTGAGTTACACAAGTTAACTCATGCAAAACTTGCACAGCTGCTGATAGACAGTCGACTTTGTTTTGGCAGCGCTGAACAACTGCTGGCCAAAGGCATTACGCGCGCGTTTTTACCTCATGGTCTTGGCCATTTGCTGGGGTTGCAGGTTCATGATGTTGGCGGGCGCCTTGCTGATCCTTATGGCAATTTTGCACCACCGCCGCCGGAATTCCCCACACTTAGAACAACACGCGCGATTGATGAGCGTATGGTGTTTACCATAGAACCGGGGCTGTATTTTATTCCGGTGTTACTGGATGCCCTGCGCTCAGGCGCCGATGCCGGATTGTTAAACTGGCCGCTGATCAACGAACTGCTGCCGCTGGGTGGCATCAGAATAGAAGACAATATCTGGGTCGGACCACAGGGGGTGCACAACCTGACGCGGCGACCTTTGATGCAGGGTAGCTGATACGAAGAAGCTCAGGTCGGCAGCAGGCTGTCGACCAGGGTGAATATGCGCTCAAGGGCGCCGCGATTCGCGGCAACAACCTCTTTGCCGGCATCCCCCATGGATGTGAGCTTTTGCTGATCAGTGAATAAATCAATCACGGCAGCAGCAAGTGCGCGCTCATCTCTGACGGTCATCAACGCTCCATGCTCGGCCAGTCGCTCGCAGATGGTCTGGAAGTTGTATTGCGAAGGCCCGGTGATGACCGGCAACCCCAACGCCGCCGGCTCAAGAATATTATGGCAACCGGTAGCCACCAGACTGCCACCCACAAAAGCGAACTGCGCCAGACTGTAGTACACCAGCAATTCGCCCATACTATCGCCCAAAAACACCGATATGTGTTGATCTACGCGCTGCTCACTGCTGCGACGCACAACACCCAGCTGCTCTTTTTCACAGAGTTTTTCTGCACTGTTAAATCGTTCCGGATGGCGCGGAACCAACACCAGCAACACATCAGGGATCTGCTTTTGCACCAGATGCAAGGCAGCGAGCACTTTTTCATCTTCGCCCTCACGGGTGCTGGCTGCTATCCACACCGGGCGCGAACCGTCAATACGGGCTCGCAGCGCAGCACTTGCGTGCGCCAGATTCGCCGGTAATTCAATATCAAACTTGATACTGCCCGTGACACGAATTGTGGCGGCCGATACTCCCAGCTTTTCAAATCTGCGCGCATCGCTGTCCGCCTGTGCGGCAATACAGTCAATCTGCTTGAGCATGGGCTTGCCTAAGGCTGCAAATTTTTGGTACCCAAGGTAGGACTTCTCCGAGAGCCGGGCGTTGGCAACCATGATTTTTGCGCCACTTTTTTTGCTGTAATGCACCAGATTTGGCCACAGCTCGGTTTCTACCAGAATGACCAGTGCAGGTTGGAAACTGTTGAGAAAACGTTTTACCGCACCGACATAGTCGTACGGTGCATACACATGACAGACATCGTGGCCGAACAATTCGTCAATGCGCTCGGAGCCGGTGGGCGTCATAGTGGTTACCACAATCCCCCATTGTGGACGTTCACGGCGCAGCTTGAGGACCAGGGGAGATATGGCAACCGATTCACCAACCGAGGCAGCATGCACCCAGATCCACTGCGTCTCAGAGCGACTGGCTTTGGCCTGTTCCACAAAACCAAGCCGCTCGCCCCACCGCTTGGCATACGCCGGCTCTGGCAGAAACAACGCGCGCCACAACAGCCTGAGCACAATGATGGGCAGTAGCAGATAAAACACAAAATTATAAAAGGCTCTGTTCACAAATTCCCTTTCCCCGTGCCCACTCTCACCGGTGAGTGCAGCAGACAGCGGGCGTGTTACCATGACACAACAACGCTGGGAATGATTGCAGGATTCCACATCATGTGCAAACCCTGAACATCGGCAACCCAGAACCCAGGCAAAGGTTAATGATAATGTCCAAGGTCAATGCGTCTAAACGAAAACCCGGGCTGATCAAAAAACGCGGTAAAAAGGTCGGTGCTGCGCCCGGCACGTTGGTTCACATCGGCGATATCAGTAATGCGCTCACCGAGATCCACTACATCCGTTATGATCGCGATGCCATACACGAGCAGGAAATCGCGGACGTGCAGCAATGCGCACATGAAATCAATGCGCAACAAACCGGTTGGATCAATATTGATGGATTACATAATCCTGAGGTTGTGCGCAGCCTTGGCGAACGGTTTTCGATTCATCCGCTGGTACAGGAAGATATTCTTAATACCGATCATCGTCCGAAAATCGAAGTCCACGATGATTATCTTTATATTGTGATCAAGGTGCTGAGCTTCAATGAAACCAGCCAGCGTCTGCAGGCAGAACAAGTCAGTCTGATTGTTGGCGATAACTATCTGCTGACCTTCTGCGAACAGCCCGGGTCAGTGTTTGACGGCGTGCGCGCCCGTATACGCAGTGGACGCAAGATCCGGGAACTGGGCCCGGACTATCTTGCCTATGCCCTGATTGACGCGGTGGTTGACAATTATTTCCTGCTGCTTGAACAACTGGGCGATGCCATCGAAGATCTGGAAGAGGAATTGATTCAACGTCCAGCGGCGAACATTGTGCATCGCATACACCATTTCAAACGCGAGATGTTGTTATTGCGCAAGGCTGTCTGGCCAATGCGCGAGGTGCTCAGTAGTCTCAGCAGAGACGAGGGGATCATTACGAGCAGTGATATCCGTCTGTATCTGCGCGACGTCTACGATCACAGCATCCATATCATCGACAACATGGAAACGCTGCGCGAATTACTGGCTGGCATGCTCGACCTGTATGTCTCGTCGAGCAGTCAGCGCCTGAACGAAACCATGAAAACACTGACTCTGTTTGCCAGCATCTTTATGCCATTGACGTTTATTGCCGGTGTTTACGGAATGAATTTTGATTATATGCCCGAGCTGCACTGGCGATGGGGTTATCCAATGATCATGCTGGCCATGGCAGGTTGTGGCGCCGGACTACTTTATTATTTCAGACGGCAACACTGGTTATGAGCACGGCAGACAACAGGCCACATGACAACACCAGAATGGCGTCAGCTCACACAGTAATTGTTGGCGGAGGTATTGCTGGGCTGTGGCTGCTCAACCGCCTGAGCAGCTGTGGTCATGATGTGTTGCTGTTGGAAAAAAATGCGCTGGGCAATCACCAAACACTGGCATCACAAGGCATCATTCACGGCGGCCTCAAATATGCACTCAACGGGGTCCTGAGCCCTGCCAGCAGCGCAATCGCTGACATGCCGGCGCGTTGGCGCGCCTGTCTGGAAGGTCGCGGTGAAATTGATCTTCGTGATACGCGTGTGTTGTCAGAGCACTATTACATGTGGTCCACCGGCAGCGTACGTTCGCGTCTAAAAACCTTCCTCGGCAGCAAAGCGCTGCGCGGCAGAATCGACACGCTGGATCCGGCTGACTATCCGGCTTTTTTTTCCGAAGGCCTGAGATCGCGAACTGACACTCCACAAGGGACACTGTATCGTCTCAGCGATTTTGTGCTGGATACGCCTTCTCTGTTGCAGAACCTGGCACGACCATGGCAGGACCGCGTCCTGCAAGGTGTGGATATCAGGATCTCAGCGGATCAACAGAAAAACAACAGCGCTGCGTGTGTGCACGTTGAAGGCCTGCACGGGCCTGTCAATATCTCTGCAGCACACATCATTCTGTGCGCCGGAGAAGGCAACGAAGCATTGCTGGCAGACTGGCAGCCATCAGAGCCGCTCAACAAACCGCTGATGCAGCGCCGCCCGCTGCACATGGTCTGTGTGCGTGTAAGACACCCGGCACCTGCGTACCTGCACTGTATCGGAGACAGTATCGGAATGACGCCGCGCCTGACCATCACCTCACATCCCTGCCACGATGGGCGTAACGGCGAATGGATCTGGTACATTGGCGGTGAACTTGCCGAGTCAGGTGTTCACCTTGATGGCGCAAGCCAGCAAGCGCGTGCCAAAGCTGAACTGACAACGCTGTTCCCGTGGGTAAATTTTACAAGCGCCATCTGGCACAGTTTTATGATCAACCGGGCAGAACCGCGTATCGCTGACCTGCAAAGGCCAGACAATGCTTTTGTCAGCATCTGCGCAAACGTGATGGTCTGCTGGCCAACAAAGCTGAGCCTGTGTCCCAATCTGGGCGACCGCGTTGTTGAATTGTTGCCGGACAAGTTCTCAGGCCTCCGTCATGCCATGCAAGGCTCTGAACTTGCCAGTTTGTTGACAACGGCAGATCACGCCTACCCGCCTTGGGAGAAAATTCGCTGATGTACGAACCGCAATCTTTGCTGCCTTCGCGCGCGCTGGGCAATACCGGGCTGCAGGTTTCCTCTCTGGGACTGGGTACGGTCAAATTCGGTCGCAATCAGGGGCTGAAATACCCTGCCGCTTTTGAACTGCCCGATGACACTCAGTTACGCAATCTGTTAGACACGGCACGTTTGCTAGGCATCAACCTGATTGATACCGCGCCAGCGTATGGCAGCAGCGAAGAACGTCTTGGCCGGCTGCTACACAATCGCCATGAATGGGTCGTGTGCAGCAAGACCGGTGAAGAGTTTGAAGATGGCAGATCCCGGTTTGATTTCAGCGCAGCACATACACGACTGAGTGTGCAGCGCAGCTTGCGGCGTCTGCGCACCGACTACCTTGATGTTGTCCTGGTTCACTCTGACGGCAACGACGAGCACATCATTGAGCATTCAGATTGTTTTGAAACCTTGCTGCGGCTGAAAGAGCAAGGACTGATCCGCGCCTTTGGCCTGTCAGGTAAAACCCGCACCGGTGGTTTGTTGGCGTTACAGTATGCCGATGTGGTGATGGTGACATTTAATCTGCACAACAACAGTGAACTTGAAGTGATCCGCGCGGCCCATGCACTTGGCAAAGGTGTGCTGATCAAAAAAGCCTTAAACAGTGGTAACGCGATACGAGAGGCGACTGCGACAGAACAGCCGGTTGCTGAGAGTCTGCGTTTTGTTTTGTCAGAACCTGGAGTCAGCTCAGCAATTGTGGGCACTATCAATGCCCACCATCTTGCGGCCAATGCTGCGTGTGTTATCGCAGAGTAATCCGCGCACAAACAAGCAGGGCGGGCAGCCTGTTGCAGCTGCCCCGCCTGCCTGGCTGCTTACATGGAGTAGCCTTTTTCGTTGTGGTCAGTGATATCCAGACCGGTCATTTCATCTTCTGTGCTGACACGGTTACCTGAGGTAATCGCGCCGACAACCTTCATCAGAATCACTGTGACCACCAAGGTATAAAGAGCGGTTGCCAGCAAGCCAATAAGCTGAACGCCCAGCTGTGAACCCAGCGTCATACCTTCAGCATAACCGTTGCCGCTGAACACACCCAGATCACCAGAGATAAACACGGCTGCCATCAACAGGCCCAGCATGCCGCCGACTCCGTGCACCGGAAACACATCCAGTGAGTCGTCAATCTTGAGTTTGTTTTTCAGGTAGTGCGTGGCAAAGAAGCATACAAAACCACCCACTACGCCGATCAACATGCCGCCGGCAGGACCCACCGATCCGGCCGCCGGTGTAATGGTTGCCAGACCGGCAATCAAGCCTGTTGCAGCGCCCAGACCACTGGGTTTGCCGTGACGCACCCATTCAATTGTCATCCAGGTTAAAGCGCCGGCAGCGGCTGACATATGTGTGACGAGCAAGGCCATGGAAGCGTTCCCGTTCGCACCCAATGCACTGCCACCGTTAAAGCCATACCAGCCGACCCAGAGCATACCTGCGCCAGTCAGTGTCATGGTCAGGTTATGCGGAATCATCGGGGAAACCTGAAACTCACGACGTTTACCCAGCATGATAGCCATCACCAACGCGGCCACACCGGCTGTGACGTGTACGACCGCGCCGCCTGCAAAGTCAATGAAACCCATCTGGAATAACCAGCCGTTGCTGTTCCATATCCAATGGCACACCGGCAGGTATACCAGTGTTGTCCACAATACAACAAACAACATGATGGAAGAAAACTTCATGCGCTCGGCAAATGCACCCACGATCAGTGCGGGTGTAATGATCGCAAACGTCATCTGGAAGGCCACAAACAGCGGCTCGGGAATGTCACCCCAAACCGAATCAGTGGTGATACCTGACAGAAACACCTTGCTCAGGCCACCCCACCAGCCACTGTCTCCCGGTCCGAAGGCGACGCTGTAGCCGTAGACCAGCCAGAGAATTGAGACAACAGCAGCAATGGAAAAACATTGCATCAGAATAGAGAGTACGTTTTTGCTGCGGACCAGACCGCCATAGAACAGTGAAAGGCCTGGCACTGTCATGAATAGCACCAACGCGGTGGCGGTCAGAATCCATGCGGTATTTGCGCCGCTGATTTCATCCTGTGCGAGGGCAAACGCCGGCGCGAGGGACAACACGGCTGCAGCCACCGTTAACAATTTGTGTTTTATGGTTAACATCAGTTTTTCCTTCTACAGATATTTTTATTGAGTGAGTGCGTCAAGCGCGGATGACCCTATCAGATCGCCGCATTGCCGGTTTCGCCTGTGCGAATGCGTACCACCTGCTCAACCGGAATGACAAAAATCTTGCCATCGCCAATTTTCCCTGTGGCTGCCGCTTTACAGATCGCCTCAACCGCCTGGTCTACAAGCGAGTCTGGCACGGCAATTTCCACTTTGGTTTTTGGCAGAAAATCAACAACGTACTCAGCTCCACG
>CANHAR010000017.1 GCA_947458495.1 Gammaproteobacteria bacterium
GATCCCGACACAGATTTGCCAGACGTTCCTGCGCAACAGGAACTGGCAGCAGAGCCAGAACCCACGCCGGTAGCTGAACAAGTATCCGTATCACAAACTGCAATTGAACCCGCGCTTGAACCAGAACCAGAGACCTCTCCCATAGAAACCGCTGTGCCAGTAGTCGAGCCGGAGCTTGTTTCTGTGCCGGAGCTTGTGGCTGAGCCTGAAGCAGAACCAAAAACGGCGCCAGACGCTGTATCAGAGCCGGAGACTGATTTATCTGCAGACGTGTTGCCACCAGTCGCACTGACAGTGATGCCAACCAAAGTTCAATTCAGCAGCTTTAATCTTGAACCAGCGCTTGAAAAAGCAATTTCCGATCTCGGTTATGAGTTCTGCACCCCCATTCAGGCGCAAAGTCTGCGTTATACATTGCGCGGATACGACGTCACTGGCAAAGCCCAGACCGGTACCGGCAAAACCGCTGCATTCCTGATTACCATCATCAATGACCTGTTGAAAAATCCGATGCAGGACACTCGTTACATCGGGGAGCCGCGCGCGATTGTGTTGGCGCCAACACGCGAGCTGGTGATGCAGATTGCCAGTGATGCCGCCAACCTGACCAAACACACCGATTTACATGTGGTGACGCTGGTGGGCGGCGAAGATTATCAAAAACAATTGCGCCAGGTGGACAAACGTCCAGTTGATATTGTGGTAGCAACACCCGGTCGTCTGATTGACTTCCTGCAGCAGGATCACCTCTACCTTGGGTTAGTAGAGTTGTTGGTCATCGATGAAGCAGACCGCATGCTGGATATGGGATTTATTCCGCAAGTGCGCACCATTGTGTCGCGAACTCCACACAAGGATTGTCGTCAGACACTGTTGTTCAGCGCGACGTTTACGCCGGAAATCATTGAACTGACCTCACGATGGGCGATGGATCCGATCATGATCGAGATTCAGCCGGAGCGTGTAGCGACAGACAACGTTGAGCAACTGGTGTATCTGGTCACCACCGATGACAAGTACAAATTGTTGTATAACCTGATCGCTGCTGAGGGCGCTGATCGTGTGATTGTGTTTAACAATCGTCGCGATCAGGTGCGCAAACTCGCGGACAATCTGTATCGTCATGGCGTGAGCTGTGGTTTGTTATCGGGCGAAATTGCCCAGAACAAGCGTGTGAGGACGCTGGAAGAATTCCGTGACGGAACTATCAAAGTGTTGGTGGCTACCGATGTTGCGGGCCGGGGTTTGCACATTGATGACGTGACACATGTGATCAATTACAGTCTGCCGGAAGAGCCTGAGGATTATGTGCATCGTATTGGTCGTACCGGGCGCGCTGGCTCGGTGGGGACGTCGATCAGTTTTGCATGTGAGGAAGATTCGTTTTTGTTGCCTAACATAGAGAAAACGCTTGGGCAGAAGTTGCCTTGTGTGTATCCGGATGCCTCATTGTTGGTAGATCCGCCGCCGTTCAGTCGGCCGACGCATTTTAAAGATGAGTCGAAGCCGGCGCGTAGTGGTGGGTCGTCGCGTCCGGGGCAGGGGCGCAGTGGCGGTGGGAAACCGCGTCCGCGTCGGTAAGCTTTTGCTGAATAGGGCCGCCCGCTCCAGTCGCATACGTACATGTTATGTCAGTGGTATACACTCGGCACTCGGAGTTCTGGAACAGAATGTCGACACTGCCTTCGGCGTTGGTGATAAAACCAAAGTGCGATCGCCAGTGGAGTGCCGGCTGATAGAATTCTCTTAGAGAGGAAATCGGCCGCTTTCCTCGACTAGTCAACGCGTCAAGTAGACAAAAAGTATAGCGGTTAGCATGAACGAGTATTCTAGACTCGTCGAGACAGGCGGTGGACTTTGAGCTGGTTGTTGCCGTTAGTGCCTTTTCAAAGTGATATGAGAAAACACGCTCAGTTTTTACCTTGCAGTGCCCCCACTTGCCTGAGAATATCCTGGTAAGCACCAGAACTGCGATGCTGATTCACATGATCCAGAATTGTACTGCCATTACTAAGCCGCACATTGATGTCATGGCCGGCCCCCACAAAAAACGCCACAAAACGCTCAAATTGATCAGGCAACATACCCCGATAGGCTTTCTGCAACAAGTGATAGTCAGTTGGCGTGCCCTCCGGCGGCAGTAGTGTTAGAAAAGCCTTGATACGCTCGTCGCTCCATTCTTCGTTGCGCACTGCTGGCTGTGTGCGTTCCTTGCCAACTTTTTTATCGTCAATCATGGTGACTATTCTGCCTTTAACTTGTTGCGCAGTAATTCGTTCAACTGCGCAGGATTGGCTTTGCCTTTTGATATCTTCATGGCCTGACCAACAAAAAATCCAAACACAGCGTCTTTGCCCGCGCGGTACTGCGCTACCTGATCCGGGTTGCCGGCGATGACGTCATCCACCAGTTTCTCGATAGCGCCGGTATCGGTCACCTGCTTGAGTCCGCGTGCTTCAATAATCTGATCAACGTCAGATTCCCCTTCAGCCAATGCTTCAAAAACGGTTTTGGCAAGTTTGCCGGAAATCGTGTTGTCTTTGATGCGACTGATCATGGTGCCCAGTTGTGAAGGTTTGATCGGCGAAGAAGTAATATCCAGATCGTTTTTATTCAGCAGGCCCAGCAGGTCTGCGGTAACCCAATTGGCTGACAGTTTTGCATCTCCACACAAACGTGCGACTTCCTCAAAATAGTCAGCCATGTTGCGGCTGCTGGTCAGCACGTCGGCATCGTACTCACTCAGGCTGTACTGGCTGACGAAGCGCAGGCAACGTGCACCGGGTAGCTCTGGCAACGTGGCTCGCACCGCCGCGATGTACTCATCGTCAATAATGACCGGCAACAAATCCGGCTCTGGAAAGTAGCGGTAGTCATTGGCGACTTCTTTGCTGCGCATAGAACGGGTTTCGTCTTTGTCTGAGTCATACAGGCGGGTTTCCTGCACAACACGGCCGCCATCCTCAATCAGTTCGATCTGGCGCTGTACCTCGTAGTTAATGGCCTTTTCGACAAACCGGAAAGAGTTGACGTTTTTGATTTCGGTGCGGGTACCAAATTCTGTGGCACCTTTTTTTCGTACAGAGACGTTGGCGTCACAGCGCATGGAACCCTGTGACATGTTGCCGTCGGAAATGCCGAGATACAAAATAATTGAGTGCAACTTTTTCAGGTAAGCCACGGCTTCTTTGGCATTGCGCAAATCCGGATCGGAGACTATCTCCAGCAACGGCGTGCCCGCGCGGTTTAGGTCGATACCAGACATGCCCTGAAAATCTTCGTGCAAGGATTTACCAGCGTCTTCCTCGATGTGCGCGCGAGTGATGCCTATGACTTTGTCGCTGCCATCTTCCAGCTGAATTTTTAATGAGCCACGACCCACTGTTGGGAACTCGAGTTGTGTAATCTGATAGCCTTTCGGCAGATCTGGATAAAAATAATTCTTTCGGTCAAACACTGAGCGTTTGCCAATTTCAGCATCAACAGCAAGGCCAAAACTGACCGCCATGCGCAGTACTTCTTCGTTCATGACCGGCAGTGTGCCGGGCAGTGCAAGATCGTAGATACTTGCTTGTGTATTGGGGGCGGCACCAAACTCTGTGGCGCTGCCCGAGAACAGCTTGCTTTTAGTTGCAAGCTGGACGTGTACTTCCAGTCCTATCACAGTTTCCCAGCTCATTGTTTATACCTCCGGTCGCTGTGAGTGCCAGTCCGTATTCATCTGGAACTGGTGTGCTACGTTCAACAAGCGCGATTCTGACAGTGAGGGGCCAACCAACTGCATACCAATCGGTAATCCGTTCAACATGCCTGCGGGTAATGACATGCCCGGCAAGCCAGCAAGATTCACCGCAATAGTGTAGATATCTTCAAGATACATCGTCACCGGGTCACTGACTTTTTCACCGAGTTTAAATGCCGTGTGTGGTGATGTCGGCCCAAGAATCAGATCCACGTCGTTAAAAGCGAGATCAAAATCCTGTTTGATCAGGCGACGTATTTTTTGTGCCTTGATGTAGTAGGCATCGTAATAACCTGCAGACAGGGCATAAGTGCCAACCATGATGCGGCGTTTAACCTCGTCACCAAAGCCTTCGCCGCGGCTCCGTTTATAAAGGTCTTCGAGGTTGTCTGGGTTTTCACAGCGGTAACCGAATCTCACGCCATCAAAGCGCGATAAGTTGGCGGAGGCTTCTGCTGGAGCAATAACGTAATAGGCCGGAACCGACAGATAGTTATTGGGCAACGACACTTCTTTGAAACTGGCACCCAGCGATTCCAAGGTGCGAATTGCGTTTTGCAGAATGGTCTGCACAGCAGGATTGAGATCTTTTGTAAAATGTTCGCGCGGCAGTCCGATACGCAAACCTGCCAGTGGTTGATTCAATTTCGCCGTGAAATCCTCAAATCCCAATTCAAGGCAGGTTGAATCACGCAGATCAGAGCCGGCGATGGCATTCATCATCAGTGCGGCATCTTCCGCGCTACGCGTCAACGGGCCGGCCTGGTCGAGGCTGGAAGCAAACGCAATCATGCCCCAGCGCGAGACGCGGCCATAAGTCGGTTTTAATCCGGTAAGGCCGCAAAATGATGCGGGCTGGCGAATGGAGCCGCCGGTGTCGGTGCCGGTAGCCATGGCGCATAGACCCGCAGCAACGGCAGCGGCCGAGCCGCCAGACGAGCCGCCAGGCACACGGGCTTGATCCCAGGGGTTGCGAACCGGGCCAAACCAGCTGGTTTCATTCGACGACCCCATGGCGAACTCATCCATGTTGGTTTTGCCCAGCATGATGGCGCCGGCCTGCTCAAGGCGCTCCACGACGGTGGCGTCGTAGGGTGCAATAAAATTGTGCAACATGTGCGATCCGCACGCTGTCAACACGCCCCGAGTGCAGAATATATCTTTGTGAGCAATCGGGATGCCGGTGAGCGGACTTGCGTTGCCTTTCGCGCGTCTGTTGTCAGCGGCATCAGCTTGCGCCAGCGCCTGCTCAGCGGTGATGGTGACATAGGCGTTTAACGCGGGATTTAGTTGATGAATTTTGTCCAGATAGGCCTGGGTCAGTTCCCTGGCAGAGACCTCTTTGCGGGTCAGCGCGCCCGACAACTCAGCTACGGTTTTACTTAACATATGCGCTTGATTCCTTGCCTGACCCTGTTTCAGGATCGATGGTGTATTCGAAACTTATTCAATGACCTTGGGCACCAGATACAAACCATTCTGGGTGGCAGGTGCTATCTTCTGGTAATAATCGCGCTGGTTGGTTTCCGTGGTCTGATCTGCCCTCAGGCGCTGACCTGCATCAAACGGGTGAGCCATTGCGCTGACTGCAGAGGTGTCGACGCTCTGCATCTGGTCGATCATTCCGAGAATGTTTGAGATGCGCTGGGCAACTTCGACGATGTCTGAGTCATTGATCTGCAGTCTGGCAAGATGAGCAATTTTTTCCACATCGTTCTTATCTAAAGCCATTAAAGGGCTCCCGGAGTATGCAATAATGCCGGCCCTGACAGAGATCAAAATTGGGCTCTATGCCGGATTGTTTTTGATGCTTGCCCTAATAGATAAGCGTTGTTAGAGTGCGTATCCAATAGCTGCAAAGGCCATGATTATACGGGATTATGGCTGGTTAGAGGCAACAGTTTCCTTCCAGGTTTACGATCGTTCCCTGCCACATCAGCGAAAATACAGTCAGTCACTGAGTAGCCAGTCATGCACTGGTCAGCCGTGTTCGAGCAAATGTTTGACCTTTGCTCGTCTGCCCGGGGGAACTGTCGCAAGAATTTTTTGTCTGCTTCACATAGCGGACGCGGTGATCCGCCGGTCGGATCGCTTACGATTGATAAGGTAGCAGGAATTCAATGTTCAAAAAAATCAGAGGAATGTTCTCAAACGATCTAGCCATCGATTTGGGCACGGCCAATACCCTGATCTATGTCAGAGGTGTAGGGATAGTATTAAATGAGCCATCCGTTGTGGCTATCCGCAGTCACAATGGGCAGAAAACAGTCACTGCGGTAGGAGCCGATGCCAAGCGTATGCTAGGCCGTACGCCCGGCAATATCACCGCGATCCGCCCTATGAAAGATGGTGTGATCGCCGACTTTCAGGTAACTGAAAAAATGCTGCAGCACTTTATCAGCAAAGTGCACGAAAACAGTTTTTTCCCTCCCAGCCCACGTGTATTGGTGTGTGTGCCGTGTAAATCAACGCAGGTTGAGCGTCGTGCGATCCGTGAATCGGTGATCAGCGCCGGAGCGCGCGAGGTACGGCTGATCGAGGAGCCGATGGCGGCTGCGATCGGTGCCGGTCTGCCGGTTGAAAAACCCAGCGGATCGATGGTGGTTGACATCGGTGGTGGCACAACAGAGATTGCCATCATCTCCCTGAACGGCATTGTTTACGCAGAGTCAGTGCGTATCGGCGGTGACCGGTTCGATGAGGCGATCATTACGCACGTTCGCCGTAACTATGGCAGTCTGATTGGTGATGCTACAGCTGAACGTATCAAGAAGGAAATTGGCTGCGCCTATCCATCCGAAGGTGTGCTGCGTGAGATCGATGTGCGAGGCCGCAATCTGGCTGAAGGTGTCCCGCGCAGCTTTACACTTAACAGTGACGAGATTCTGGAAGCGCTGCAGGAGCCGCTCTCGGCGATTGTTCAGGCGGTTAAAAGCGCTCTGGAGCAGTCACCCCCTGAACTTGCGTCGGATATCGCGGAGAGTGGCATGGTGCTCACCGGCGGAGGCGCGTTGCTAAAAGATCTGGATAAGTTGTTGTCTGTAGAGACCGGTCTGCCGGTCATTGTGGCGGATGATCCATTAACCTGTGTCGCCCGTGGTGGTGGCAAGGCCATGGAATTAATGGATTCCAACGAGATGGATGCGCTGACCCTGGAATAATTCCGGATAGCCAGAGGTTATGATATTAAAACCTTATTCATCAAAGGGGTGTCGCTTGAATACCGGCTGGTGGCCTTTCTGGCACTGGCCTCGTCACTTTTGTACATGGATAGCCGTTACGAGTATCTGGACCGTGTGCGTTATTCCGTCGCTTACCTGACTACCCCTGTTTATTGGCTTGCTGATATCCCCACGCGGGCGTCTTTCTGGATTGATGACGTTTTTGTGTCGCAGCGCGATCTGCTCGAGGAGAACACGCAGCTGCGCCAGCAATTGTTGTTTGCCCAACGTGAACTGCAGCTGCTTGCCGGTCTGGCAAGCGAAAACAGCCGCTTGCGTGAGTTGCAGGAGGCTTCGCAGGCTGTGCAGGGACGGGTGATGACTGCAGAGATCATCAATGTCTCCAACGATCCCGGGTCTCGGCGTGTGCTGATCAACCGTGGAGCTCAAAATGGTGTCATTGAGGGCCAGGCCGTGTTGGATGCCCATGGATTGATGGGGCAGGTGGAAGAGGTGCTGCCCTTTACCAGCTGGGTGCTGTTGATCACCGATTCGCGGCACGGCACGCCCGTGCAGGTCAATCGTAACGGTGAGCGGACGATCGCGCGGGGCAGTCGTGGTGATGCGCCTGAGCTTGAGCTCGAATTTGTTCCCGATACAGCTGATATTTCGGTGGGTGATCTGTTGGTCAGCTCAGGTCTTGGTCAGCGCTTTCCAAAGGATTACCCGGTGGCAGAAGTGACCAGCATTATTCACGATCCTGGGCAGCCCTTTGCGCAGATCCGTGCGCGTCCGCTTGCGCAGATGGATAGAACCCGACATGTCATGCTGGTGATTCCTGACAATGAAGCCATAGTCGGGCCGCCGATGATTTTTGATGCACCGACCAACGCTATCGAGGACGTACCGGTCACCAATTTGCCCGATGATTTTTCCCCTGCGGCTGCAGAATCACAGCCAGCGCCCGCATCGAACCCTGCTCCCGGGTCGGCACAGCAAGATACTGCGGGAGGCATTCAGTGATACCTAAGGCTAATGCAATCTGGGTCATTCTGCTGAGTTTTCTGGTCGCATACCTGCTGGCCATTGTTCCGTTCCCCGAATGGGCGATGCATTACCGTCCTCAATGGGTAATGCTGGTGCTGATCTATTGGATAATGGCGCTTCCGTACCGGGTCGGCATCGGTTCCGCATGGATGGCTGGCATTTTTGCCGACATTCTTGAAGGTTCCATGCTCGGCATTCATGCATTCACCTTCGCCATACTTGCCTATATCACGTTGAGTCTTCATCAGCGTGTGCGACTGTTTTCATCTTGGCAACAAAGCGGGATCATTCTGGCTTTGGTGGGGCTGGTGATGACGGCTACGCACTGGATCAAGGTTTTAGCCGGCGAAACCGCGCAGGAAGGCATGTTATTTCTGCTGGGTGCTTTGTCCAGTGCCTTCGTCTGGCCCTGGCTGTTCCTGCTGCTCCGGCAACTGCGGCGTGGTTTTGATGTTCATTGATCTGCGCGGGCAATCCTCATGAATTTACCACCCGGCTCACTGATTTTAGCCTCGGCTTCCCCGCGACGCCGAGAGTTGCTGGCACAGATTGGTGTCAGCTTTGAAGTGGTCATTCATGATATTGATGAAAGTGTGATGGCTGGCGAAACGCCAGTCCAATATGTGTGTCGACTTGCCAGAGCCAAGGCTGCAGCGGTAGCCAATGATGCTCGCGTTACCCACAATCGTGCAGTGCTGGGGGCCGATACAATTGTTGTTGTAGAGGAACACATTCTTGGAAAGCCGCTAGATGAACAGGATGCTCATCGAATGTTGAGCCTGCTTTCGGGGCGCGAACATGAGGTGATGTCAGCCGTATGTGTATGTCGCGGTGAACAGTCAGCGCTGGAGTTATCGCGCACCAAAGTTAAGTTCAGGCCGCTGTCTGCGGCTGAAATCGCTGCCTACTGGTGCAGTGGCGAACCGCAAGGCAAAGCCGGTGCGTATGCTGTGCAGGGCTTGGGTGCTTTGTTCATTGAGTCTTTGCAAGGCAGTTACAGTGGTGTCGTGGGCTTGCCCATTTTCGAGACCGCCAGTTTGTTAAGGCTGTTTGGTATTACAACCACGTTGGACAGGAGTACATTGATTGAGTGAAGAGATACTGATCAATGTGACACCGCGCGAAACCAGACTTGCGCTGATCGAGAACGGTTTGTTGCAGGAAATCTATCTGGAACGGCGCAGCCGCAGCGGCTATGTCGGCGATATCTATCTTGGCAAAGTGGTCCGTGTTATGCCGGGTATGGAAGCAGCGTTTGTTGATATCGGACTGGAGCGGGCGGCTTTTTTACACAGTGCGGATATCGCGCCGATTGGAGCTGACGGTCTTGAAGTGCGCGATGGCGGCGAGACCATAGACATCAATACCCTTTTACGGGAAGGCCAATTGATTGTGGTGCAGGTGGCCAAAGACCCGATCGGTACCAAAGGCGCCAGACTCACAACGCATCTGACATTACCGTCACGCCACCTGGTATTCCTGCCGCGCAACCTGCATATCGGTATATCACAACGACTGGAAAATGAAGAAGAGCGCAATCGATTGCAGGCGCTGCTCGAACAATGCCTCTTGGCAGAATCCATGCAGGATCGCGGCGGATTTATTATTCGCACCGCTGCAGAGGGGGCCAGTGAGAACGAGTTGCTCGAAGACATCCGCTTTTTGCGCAAGTTGTGGGCGGCTGTCGAGCGCAGAATTGGGAAGAGTAAAGACATCAGAGTGCTGTACCGCGATTTGCCGCTGTATTTGCGTGCGGTGAGGGATCTTATTACGCCGGGTATCGAAAAGATCCGCGTGGATGCGCAGGAGGCGTTTGATGAGATCTCTGGTTTTATTCAAGACTTCATCCCGGATTTTCGTGATCGGCTGGAGCTTTACTCTGGTGAGCGACCGATCTTTGACCTCTATGGTATTGATGATGAAATAGATAAAGCGCTGGGCCGCCAGGTAAAACTGAAATCTGGCGGTGATCTGATCATTGATCAGACTGAAGCAATGACAACCATTGATGTGAATACCGGTGCGTTTTTAGGCACAAAAAGTCACGCTGAAACGGTGCTCAAAACCAATCTGGAGGCGGCGACTTCCATCGCTCGTCAGCTGCGGATCCGCAATCTGGGCGGTATCATTATTCTCGATTTTATTGATATGGACGATCCTGAACACCAGCGTCAGGTGCTGCGAACGCTGATCAAGGCGCTGGAGAAAGATCATGCCCGCACGATGGTGACCGGCATCTCCGAACTGGGTCTGGTGGAAATGACCCGTAAGCGCACGCGCGAAAGTCTGGGGCAGATTTTATGCAGCGCCTGTCCAGTATGCGAAGGTCGTGCCCGTCTCAAAACGCCCGAAACGATCTGTTATGAAATTTTTCGTGAGATCGTCCGCGTTGCGCGTGTGTATGAAAATGATGAGTTGATGGTGTTGGCATCGCAGGTGGTGGTCGATCGTCTCTTGGACGAAGAGTCCAGCACGCTGGCTGATCTGGAAGTACTGACCGGTAAAACTATCCGGTTCCAGGTGGAACCTATGTATACTCAGGAACAATACGACGTTGTTCTGTTTTAACAGGCACTTATGATTCTGCGGAAATTGCGGGCGTTGTTTGCCATGCTGGTGCGTGCATCGATTACACTGCTGATGATATCGCTGGTGTGCCTTGCCCTGTACGTCAGCATCGGTCGACAAGTTACCCCGCAGGTGTCTGAGTATAAAGACTGGCTGGAACAGCGGCTCAGCTCCGAACTTGGTGTGGCGGTTAGTATCGGACGTCTGTCTGGCGAATGGCTGCAGTTTACCCCGCGGTTTGTGCTTGAAGATGTCAGCCTGGGGCAGCCGGCCGGATTGACGCTGCAGCGTGTAACAGTTTCCCCTTCTTTGACCGAGAGTCTGCGCCAGCGGCGACTGGTGGTTGGCAACACATCCGTGGACTCTCTGGATATTGACTTTAATCAGCACGAAAGCGGCGCCTGGGTGTTGGCTGGCCTGAGTGCTGATGGCCCCGTTCCTGACCCGGAAGTGTTGTTTCAGTTGCTGACGCGACTGGCACGATTTTCCATGAGTGATACTCAGCTCAACTTTACTGATCTTTCCGGTGAACGTTCCCGAATTGAGGTGTCGCAATTTGATTTTCAAAGTCACGACGGTGTGCATTTGCTGAATGCAAACGCGACTCCTGACGATGCTGATGATGAGATTGAATTGCGAGTGGCTGTTAGTGGCGCCAGTCTGAACAGCCTGCAAGGCGATTTGTATCTGAAGTTACCGCAAGCCGACTACCAGCATTTTGTCCCTCCCCTGTCCAGATTTATCAAAATTGAGGGGAATCCATCAGCCGGATTGGATTTGCAATCTGCTGTTATGCAGGCCGAGGTATGGGCTGAGATAGTGTCAGGAAACCTGACTGACCTCGTGCTGAGTGCGCAAGGTAATCTCGAACTGGCCTCGGACAAGGGCGAACGGCCTCTGCAGTTTAGTGATTTGCAATTGTCAGGTCTGCATCTGAGTCGCGGGCCTGAAGCAGAATTCTGGGAGGGTTACTCCGACGATCTGGTTTTTGAGATGGACGGTCAGCAGTGGCCGGTTGGCGACATATCCTTTAGTTATAAGCCCGGCAGTGTGTTGAACTTTCGGGCTGATGTAATTGACGTTGGCATTCTTTCGCGGATTGTTCAGGCGCTGCCAGTAAGTCAGCAGTTGACCACTGAGGTCGTCGGTTTTAATCCTCGCGGCCGACTACTCAACCTTGCCCTGCAGGCTGATTTCAGTGATGGGGCGCTCGCCAGAGCAAAACTGACAAGCAATATTGAGCAGGGGGCACTGAGCTCTTTTCGCGGGGCTCCCTCTTTCTGGGGGGTGGGTGGTTACGCGGAGATGGAATTTGATGCCAGCGAAGGGCTGGGCGAGGGTTTTGTTGAAGTCGACAGCTCAGATGTCTCCATGCATTTACCAAGACTTTTTGATCAGATCTGGGATTACAACCATGTCAATGGTCGGGTGGGTTTCAGAGTTCGCACCGGCGCTGACGCCAATATAAGACTGGTCAGCGGCATACTGGTTGCTGAGTCGGATATTGTAACGGCGCATGGTCAGTTTGCGACCGAGATTCAGCTGGGAGAAAACCCGTACATTGATCTGGAGCTCAAGCTGGGCGCACTTGCCGCCGATGTTAGTCGCAAAACCGCGTACCTGCCCATGGCAGCGACTGCGCCGAGAGCCGCCCAACCCGCTCTTAATTGGGTTGATCGTGCGGTGTTGAGTGGTGACGGCGCCGGCAGTGGCTTGATTTTCCGTGGCCGTGTTCAGCGTGGTGCACTGCCCGTTGAACGATCGTTGCAGATGTTTTACAAGGTGGCAGATGGCACACTAAAATTTGATCCTGCATGGCCGGCACTTGAAGAGCTTGACGGCTTTGTGCTCATCAGTGACAACGTCGTGGATCTGTCTGCCAGTGCGGGCAGCACCCTCGGCATCAAACTTGACTCCGGTGCGGGCGCCTTGCGGGCCAATCCTTCCGGGGGGAGCTGGCTGACCGTCAACGGCTCCGGCAAGGGCAGTGCAGCCCAAGGCCTGCAATACCTGCAACAAACGCCTGTCACCGCAAGCTTGGGTCAAACCTTCTCGCAATGGCAGGCCGAGGGTGATACCGACATTACCCTTGAATTGAGCATACCGCTGAACATCGAAGGCGCCCGCCCTGATATAGCACTGAATTTTTCGCTTGCCGATAACCGCTTGTATATCCCTGAATATGAGCTTCAGTTAGAGGCCTTGTCGGGGCAGTTGTCCTACTCTGATGACAATGGCTTGCAGAGTGAAGCCCTGCAGGCCAATGTTCTTGATCATCCTATTGTTGCCACCATTCGCTCATCGGGTTTTGCCAACACCGATGAATCACTGGTCACAGGCGCGCAGTCAACCGAGTTAAGCTGGTCCGGCAGCGCAGATGTCAGCGCTTTAACGGCCTGGGGCGGACTACCTGCTGCGGTTCTTCCGGTGTTATCTCAATTCGAGGGGACACTCGCTTATCAGGCAGGTATCAGTGTGCCTGCGATTTCAGCAACTACCCCCCGGACCCGTAACCCGACATTGAGCATCACCACAGAAATGGCGGGTGTTGAGTCAAAATTGCCGGTGCCGTTCAGCAAACCTGCTGATCAGCTTAGCCAATTGGATATCACTCTGGAATTCAAGCCGCAAGGCCGCGTGCTGGATATGCGCTGGCAAGATGTCACACAGATGAATCTTGAATTTGCGCAAGATATGCCAGCCAGTGGGCTGATTTATCTGGGAGCGACCGCCGAAGGCTTACGTGTCAGAAGCATTAATCCTTCAGCGAGCGGAATTCAGGTGCTGGGCAGTGTTGCCAGTGCCGACTATGGTGAGTGGCAACGCACGCTGACTGCAATGTATCCACAAGACCTTCGCCAGGAATCAGGAGCAGCGCGGTCAGGCTGGTTGAGCGATATTCAGGTCTCGGCGGAGTTGGCCTTGGGTGAGTTAACCGTTGCCGGTGAGGTTTTTGATGAGCTGACGCTTAACCTGCGGCGTGAGGACCAGGCCTTGGTCCTGGCCGTACAGTCGCAAGATGTCAGCGGTACCTTGGCTTACCCGGTAAATGGCAGCGCGCCCTGGCAGGTAAATCTGGATTATCTGCACCTTGGCGAGGCGCCGGAGGTTCCTGTTATGGACGTCGAGGAGCCGCCGGTGCTCATCGCCGAGGCCGTTCCCGAAGAGCAGCTATTGCAGGACCTTCCCAGCGTTGAGTTTGAACTGCCACGTGAAGATCCGTTGTACGCACTTGATCCGCGAACGTTTCCACCCATGCAGCTGAATGTGGGGCATTTCACCGTCAATGGTAGTGATTTTGGTCAATGGCAATTTGGTTTGTCGACAGATGGCAGTGGTGCAGTTTTCCGTGATCTACAGGTATCCGCCCGCGGTTTGATGGTCGGCAGTGAGTCTGCACCTGCGGAGTTCCGCTGGATTTATGATGGCCAGAATCATCGCAGTGTGCTCAACGGCCAATTGACGGCCACCGATCTGGCGCCGGTGTTGAGTGCTTACGGCTATGCCCCCAGTCTGCAAAGTACCTCAGCGGTGTTTGATTCGCGTTTGCACTGGGATGGTAGTCCGGCGTATTTCTCGGCACTTGGGTTGAGTGGAGATCTGGACATCAATATCAGTTCAGGGCGATTTCAGCAGCGAGTGGGTGTTGCCAACAGTGCGCTGCGGTTGATCAGCATTATCAATTTCGATGCGGTGATCAGGCGTCTGCGTTTTAGTGATGATTTCCTGCGATCAGGTTTGTCCTACGATGAAATTGTTGGTCAGGTCAATCTCAGTGATGGCATCGTTACAATTAAGGATCGGTTGCAGATCATAGGTCCTGCCAGTTTGTTCCAGGTATCAGGAACCTTGGACCTGGCGGAACAAACCATTGATGCCAATTTGTTTATTACCTTGCCAGTCAGCGAAAACATACCCTGGTTGAGTGGATTGGCAGTCCTGAATAATCTGATTAACTGGCAACTTGCCATAGGTGTTTTCCTGTTTGATCAGATATTTGGTGAGCAGGTCGATAACCTGACCAGTGCACAGTACACCTTGCAAGGTCCGTGGGACGGGGTTGAACCGGTGCTCTATCAGGTTTTTGGCAGCGGAAGCTGAGTTAACGTTACCGGGCGGAGAGATGTGTCAACGGATCAGAATGTCAGTCGCCGTGGGATTACAGGAGATGAGTGCGTGTCACTGAAGAATTGCAGGATAGCCGCCGTGCAGATGGTCAGCAGTGCGGACATCAACCAAAACATGGCTACTGCTGAGCGTTTGCTTGCAGAGGCAGCGCTGCGCGGCGCAGGACTGATTGTATTGCCGGAGAATTTTGCCGTGCTCGATGGGGGCCCGCAGGCAGCATTTGCTGAACGTGAAGGGGACATGAGCGCTCCCTTGCAGAGTATGTTGTCTCGTGTCGCGAAACAGTACTCAGTCTGGCTGGTTGCGGGCACTATCCCGATGATTTCGCGGCCTCAAAAAGCAGATATGCCAGCATCCGAGTTGACGGATGGTCGGGTGCGGCCGGCCTCATTGGTATTCAGTCCGGATGGATTGATTATGGCCCGCTACGACAAGATGCACCTGTTTGATGTTCAGGTCAGTGACAAACAGGCGCGATATGCCGAATCAGACAGTTTCGAAGCCGGTGATAGTCCGGCTTTTGTTGATACGGTCGCCGGGCGACTCGGACTGTCCATCTGTTACGACATCCGGTTTCCCGAACTTTATCGGCATTATTTTGACAACAAGGTTGACCTGGTCAGTGTTCCATCGGCATTTACGCGTGTCACGGGTGAAGCGCATTGGGAAGTGCTGCTGCGTGCGCGCGCGATTGAAAATCAATGTTATGTGATTGGTGCCGGTCAGGGTGGCGTCCACAACGAACGCCGGGAAACGTATGGACACTCAATGATTATTGATCCCTGGGGGCGCATTCTGGATGTGCTGGAACGCGGAGAAGGCATTGTGGTAGCGGATATTGATAAAGACGCGCTGGCAGCTATCCGCCAGCGCATGCCGGTTTTTGAGCATCGTCGTTTACGGACCACGATCGGTTGAACAGGAAACTCTGTGATGATAGATAAAGGCTTGATTACAAATCTCTCGGCTTCTGCCCTGGTAGCAGCAGGTTGGATGATGCCTGAACCAGCGTCAGCGTGGATCATGAGTGCTGGTCTGTTTGCTTTGTCCGGATCGCTGACAAACTCGCTGGCCATTCACATGTTGTTTGAAAAAGTTCCGGGCTTTTATGGCTCTGGTGTGATCGCACTGCACTTTGAGGAATTCAAACGTGGCATCCGCGAAATGATTATGCAGCAGTTTTTTAATGCTGAGACCATCGATCGTTTTTTTGATGCGCAAACCATGATGCACAGCGGGATCAATACCTTGTTGCCGTCAATGGTAGACGAACTGGATCTGGATCGCGCTTTCGACTCGTTGGTTGAGGGCATCATGCAATCCTCCATCGGCGGTATGCTGGGTATGGTTGGTGGTGCCAAGGCTTTATCTGGATTGCGTGAACCATTTAATCTCCGAATGCGTATTTACCTGCTTGAAATGCTGGAGTCAGAAGAATTTCAGTCTCGATTTTCCGAGCGGCTTTCTGCAGCGACACACAGTGATGCGGTCATAGCGCGGATAGAGGACCTTGTTGAGAGGCGCTTGCAGGAGCTGACACCTGAGCAGGTGAAGTTAATTGTGCAAAAGATGATTCGCCAACATCTCGGATGGCTGGTGGTGTGGGGTGGAGTAATCGGAGGATTGATGGGTGTAGCGTTTGCGGCACTCAGTGCAATTTGAACCTGAATTGTAAATGATTAATGAATGCTGAATTGATTTTGTCAAGACAATTGCTCTGAAGCACGTTTGTGTCAATTTTGTTTGTGGCTTTTTGTATCATTTAACCGTCAAGGCAGTCGCAATGGTCTAGAATTAAAGCTATCTCACTGCTGCATAAGAAAAATTAAAATATTAGTGGTGACTTCCTGTTATTTTTTAATCCAAATTCAATTTAAATGAGTGTGTGAATTATTATGGCGAGACCCGTCGAATTTGTTTATGAAGATGTACTCACTAATGCCATGGAACAATTCTGGCGCGAAGGCTTTGAAGCCAGCTCCGTACAAAAACTTCTGGATGTAACCGGAATCAATCGTGGAACTTTGTATAACTCGTTTGGCGATAAGGACGCATTTTTTAAGTCCTGCCTGGGGCAATACAGCAAGTTGGTTGACAGCGAATTAGCCTCCTCTCTCGACAATGCGCAGCTATCGACCTGGGCGGCCGTCAGCAAGTATTTTGATCTGACTGTGGTGGCTGCATCAAACAAGCGTCGTTCCATGGGTTGTTTGTTGGTGAATTCTTTCTGTGAAAGCATCAATTACGACAAAGAGATTCAGAAGCTTCTCAAAAATTACTACGGTGTCATTCGCAAGTCACTGTTGAAAAGGCTTAAGGATGCTGAGAAGGCGGGGCAACTGGCCAAAGGTCTGAATGCTGAACTGGCAGCGGATGTGTTGCTTAATCTGCTGAGCGGTTTGCGTGTACATTCCCGAGAAGGCAAAACCGGCAAACAACTTGCTGACGTTATAGCCTTCACTCTGAAATCAGTGCAAGCGTAACAACTGCTGCGGGCAACTCTGAAGGTCGAGGAAGTTGCCCGGATTTGAAACAGGCAGACTGAGCCACTGGCCCGGTCGTGGTTTATGCGGCTGGATTATCAGGCGCCATGGAAATTTTGGTCAGGCACTAGGTTGGCTGTTGTCGGATAACATTATTCGGGTATACTTGAGATCGAATTTGTCAGCGATACAGGTTCTCACTCGGTACTCTGTTGTGCCGTGATAAAAAAATTTTTAACAGGTAAGCGCTTGAAATTAATGTGCTTATAACTATAAAACCTACAAAAGTGGTAGATAACAATGAAAAAAATGGGCGGCAGAAGAAAAAAAGATGAAGGTAATATTGACCTGACCCCAATGTTAGACGTGGTATTTATTCTTCTGATCTTCTTTGTTGTAACCGCAACATTCCTGTCAGAACAGGCAATTGACGCCGCCAGTAATGAAAACAATAATCAGCCCCCGCCCGAGCAGGATGAAGAAAAGCGCAATATTTTGATTGAGATCAGCCAGAACAATGAGATCACTCTCAATGGGGAGCCCCGCGCGATTCTAGAAAGCCAGTTGCGCGCTAACATTGACCGTCTGAAGGCCGAGAATCCAGCAGCATCAGTGATCATTCGCCCAGACGACCGCTCCAATGTAAACACGCTGGTAATGATTATGGACGCTGCACGTCAGGCAGGTATCTTTGCGATTTCCATCGTTGAGCCGTAAGTTAAAAGCAGTTGAGCCGTAAGCGCCACGAATACGGCGTAATGAATAACAGACGGTCAGATCGCGATACTCGTCCGACCAATAAACGCACCCTCGGGTGCGTTTTGCGTTTCAGGGGCATAACCAATCATGCAGGCAGTAGCAGAAAAGCAGAGAACACTCTGGTTTGATTACGAGGACGGCAGTTTGAAGGTCATTGACCAGACACTGCTGCCGTTTCAGTTCAAAGTCCTTGCTCTCAATACACTGGCCGATGCTGTTGATGCGATTGTCACCATGAAAGTGCGTGGTGCACCTTTGATAGGTATCACTGCCGCGTTTGGTGTTTACCTGTCATTGCGCTCCGACATGCATTCTTTGAATACTGCGTGTGAGCAATTGGTAAAAACCCGGCCCACAGCGGTCAATCTGCGCTGGGCACTAGAGCGCATGCGCTGTGCATTGGAACCGGTGTCTGAGCAGCAGCGCCCGCTGCACGCTCTACTGCTGGCCCAGCATCTTCTTGATGAAGATGTCGCAGCCTGTAGCGCTATCGGCAACTACGGCTTGCTGTTGCTGCAGGATATTTTTCAGCGAAAGCAGGCGCGACACGGAATCGATACGGTGCTTAACGTGCTGACACACTGCAATGCCGGTTGGCTGGCGACCGGCGCTTGGGGCACCGCGTTGGCGCCGGTTTATAAAGCGCAACTCGCTGGATTGCCCGTGCATGTCTGGGTGGATGAAACCCGGCCGCGCAATCAAGGTGCGTCATTAACGGCATGGGAGCTTGGCCGCAGCCAGGTGCCTCACACGCTGGTGGTTGATAATGCCGGTGGGCATCTCATGCAGCATGGCCTGGTGGATGTATGTCTGGTGGGTAGTGACAGGACTACGTCAGCAGGAGATGTGTGCAATAAAATTGGTACCTATCTGAAAGCACTGGCGGCGTACGATAATCAGATTCCGTTTTATGCTGCACTACCGGTGTCGACAGTCGACTTTGCCAGTGTGGATGGTGTGCGTGAGATACCTATCGAGGAGCGTGCCGCCGCCGAGGTGACACATTTACAGGGGCTGGATCAGACGGGTGTTCTGAGGCAGGTGCAAGTCTCCGCGCCTGGCACTGCTGTCAGCAACTTTGGATTTGATGTCACACCATCCCGACTGGTAAGCGGAATTATTACTGAACTTGGCGTGTTTCCGGCCACGGTGGCAGGTTTATTACGATTGCGGGAGCTTAGCCCGGTGGCCAGTTCAGGTGCCGGCCACTAAGCACGTGAACGTGGATGTGAAAAACTGTCTGCCCACCCATGTCACCGGTATTAATGACAACGCGGTAGCCGTCCTCTGCAAATCCTTGCTGATGTGCGATCTCTCTGGCACTGGTTAACAATTCTCCCAGCAGCGCCTGATCTTCGGGCGCAGCGGCGTTCAGACTGTGAAGGTGTTTTCTGGGAATGACCAGAATATGCTGGGGCGCAGCCGGATTAATGTCGCGAAACGCGTAAACTCTGGGATTGCTGTACACCTCAGTCGAGGGTATTTCGCCTGCCGCGATGCGGCAAAACAGGCATTGGCTTGTCATCAGTTGATCTCCTGCTTAGACTGCTTGCACGGTATGTAACCGCGGAGAAACATAACATGTTGTTTGTGCATTTTCATCGACGAATGTTGGCGGTTTGGCTAGCTCTGATCTGCCTGCTGTCGGGGCCGGCCACCTTTGGTCAAGCCCTGGATGCAGAACTTCCAGTCTACGATTACCAGGTGATCAAGAGTTACCCGCATAACCCGCAGTTTTTTACGCAAGGCCTGTTGTTTCATGAAGGCAAACTCTATGAGGGAACCGGCAGGCACGGACAATCTGCCTTGATGCAACTGGATCTGGAGACTGGAGAGGTAGTGAGCAGACGCCCACTGGCCTCGCGTTATTTCGGAGAAGGTATCGCGGTTGCTAATGGACAGCTTTTTCAGCTGACCTGGCGCGAGAACATGGTGTTTGTCTACGACGCGCAGACACTGGCGCCGGTGACATCACACTTCTGGCCACTTGAAGGATGGGGCCTGACCTGGAACGGCGAGCACCTGATTCTCAGTGATGGTACTGATCAGTTGTATTTTGTTAACCCGGAAACCTTTGTAGCTGAGAAACAAGTCGCTGTGCGAGTGGGTGATCAGCCGCTTCACCAGTTGAATGAGCTTGAATACATTGATGGTGAGGTCTGGGCTAATGTCTGGATGAGCCAGCAGATTGTGCGAATTGATCCGCAAAGCGGGCAGGTGAGCGGGATAATTGATCTGACTGGACTGGCAGATCAGACACAAACCAGCGGCAGTGATTCTGTGCTCAATGGTATTGCCTGGAACGAGCAGACCCGTCAGTTGGTCGTCACCGGAAAATTGTGGGCGCACCTGTTTGAAATTGAGCTGGTAGCCAGGTGATTCAACGCGCCCTTCGAGCAACGCTGCTGGCCGGTTTGCTGGCACTGATGTCCGCTTGTGACAGTGTGCATTTTTATGCGCAGGCCGTACACGGACAGTCGACTATTCTGTTGTCACGCGAACCCATTAGCAAGCTACTAGAGAGTGCTGACACGGATGATGAGTTACGTCGGCGACTAACCTTGGTAGAGGCTGCGCGCGGTTTTGCAGAGCAACAGCTGGGGCTGCAGTCCGACGGCAGTTTCACCAGTTTTGTCGATGCCGGACGAGAGCATCTGGTGTGGAACGTATTTGCTGCACCAGCCGATTCGATTGATCTGCTCAACTGGTGTTTCCCGGTGGCTGGATGTGTTTCGTACCGTGGGTACTTTTCTGAGCAGGCTGCTCAGCGTTTTGCAGATAAACTGACGCAGCAGGGCCTGGATGTTTATGTTGGGGGAGTCGATGCTTATTCGACGCTGGGCTGGTTTGAAGATCCTTTACCCTCAACCGTGCTCAGACGTTCGGATACTCAGCTGGCAGGTTTGATCTTTCACGAACTGGCGCATCAGCGTGTTTACCTGCCGGGTGATACCCGTTTTAATGAAAGCTTTGCAAGCTTTGTAGAGCGGGAAGGATTGCGTCGCTGGCTGGAGCATACGGGGCAGGTAGAACTTTATCAGCGTGCCATTGAATCCCTGGAGGTTCAGCAGCGCTTTGCGAAGTTTGTTGGGGATTACAGAGAACAGTTGCGTGCGCTATATGCAGAATCAGCAGCGGCTACCGTGCAGCAGGCATCCAAGAACACCCTCATCAACGAGATGCGCAGCGCTTGGACACAGCATCAAGATGCGGCCTACTACACAAGCTGGTTTGCGGGCGATATCAACAACGCCAAACTGGCGACAGTTGCTGCGTACTTTGATTGGGTACCAGCGTTTGAACAGCTTTTTATCAACTCAGGTCAACAGTTTGAGGTATTTCTGACGCAGGTTGAAGCGATGACACAAGTGTCGGACAGTGACCGTCAACTGCAACTGAGCGTCTTGCAAACAGTCAGATTGCAAGGCGCAGATCTGGCTCTGGTGAGAACCAGCCCTTGATCCATCAGCCTTGTGCGACCGTTGTGCTTAAGGCCAGTCGCGCCTCGATGTTCTGCACCAGTTCACGGTAATACTGAGCGCTTGGGTCAGTCTCGGCTGCACGTTGATATTGCACCAGCGCTTCCTGCAATCGACCTTCGCGCTCCAGTAATCTGCCCAGATTACGATTCATAAAGGCATTGTCCGGAATAGAAAGGGTTGCCTGCTCATAAATGCGTATGGCTTTCTCGGCATCACCGGCGTTGTCATAACGATTGGCCATCAGATGAATCTGTGACTCATCGCGCGGATCGGCGGCGATTGCGCGGATGTCGTAATCGATTGACTCTTCGAAACGTTCTGCCCTGCGCAGCAGTTCACCAATGGTCTTCAGTGACGCTATCAGTGGTGTGCCTGGTTGGTTGTTCTGCAAAGTTATAAAACGCGCCAGCATCGTAATGGCGTCGTTGAACTGCTCTTTGCTTAAATAAATATTCGCCAGATTCCGGTAGGCATCAGCCATGTTTGGATCAGCAGCAATTGCCAGTTGGTACTCGGTGACGGCCTCGTCAAATCGCTCCATATTGTTGTAGGTGTTGGCTCTGCGGTAATGGCGTTGAGCCAATTCGTTGGTTGACGCGAGCGCCTGATCCTGCTGCGTTCCACCTGTCTGTTGTGCAGCAGCGCCCGTTGAAAAGACACCGGCGGTCAGCGTGGCGATGGCCAGACTCAGTCCCAGGACTTTGAACGAAACGCCAGATATTATGTTCATAGAGAAAAACCTGCCCCAAAAATGTTGTATCAATACTAACGATCACAGCTGTAATCAAACCACGAGTAAGTGCAATAAAGGTGTGATAATTTGTGACACAGTCAGCTGGATAGATCATAAGTTTTAATTATAATCCGGTGAAGTTTACACCCGGAATGGATTCTTGCAGGAACGTACCCCATGTCTGATTTACACGTCATCGCCGGCCCTCATGCGCTGCAACATCTTCAGAAAAATGGTCTGCGTGCGCAAGACGTCAGTTGGCTGGCAGGTGCATCAGGTGGGCCCAAGTGGTTTGTTCTTTATGGCATGGACAAGTATCTTGCGGGTGAGTTTTTTACCACAGGCCATCAGCCTCTGCGCATGATAGGTTCATCAGCCGGGGCCTGGAGGCTGGCTTGTTACGCGCACTCAGATCCGGTCGCAGCTCTGCAGCGACTGGCAACGCGCTATGCCGGTCAGGTGTATTCTGATCATCCGGACAAGCATGAAATCAGCCGGGAGGCGCGTGCGATGCTGGACCTGATGCTCGGGGAAAGCGGGGCCAGAGCTATCGCCACTAATCCGCACAGACGACTTTATGTTATTGCTGACCGCGCTCGTATGCTGGTGCGTTCAGAAAAGCAATGGCCATTAAATGCCGGTCTGTTGGCAGCAGCACTGTCCAATCTGGTGAGTCGCAAATTGCTGACACAGTTTTTTGAGCGTCATGTGTTTCACAACGCGCTGGACAAGCCTGATTTGAATTGGCTGCGGGACATGCCAACGACGTGGTTGCCGCTGCGCCAGGATAACGTCAGAGAAGTGTTGATGGCGACTGGATCCATTCCGCAGATAATGGAGTCAGTGCGTGATATTCCCGGAAGTGAAGATGCGGTTTATCGCGACGGAGGCATTACCGATTATCATCTGGATCTGCCTTTTAATACCCGTCCGGGGCTGGTACTGTACCCGCACTTTTACGCGGGCCTGGTGCCTGGCTGGTTTGATAAGTTTGTGGCCTGGCGTCGGGTAAATCCCCGTTACTTTGATAATGTGGTGATGTTGTGCCCGTCACGAGCCTTTGTTAAAAGCCTGCCCTTCGGAAAAATTCCGGATAGGAACGATTTTCGTCGCATGTCTCAGACTCGGCGTGTCGAGGTCTGGCACATGGTGCTGGAGGAAAGCGAGCGGCTGGCAGAGGCCCTGCGTGAACTGGTAATTCATGGCAGGGGTATCGAGCATTTGCAACCGTTTACCACTCGCCGCAGCGGGCATCTTTGAACAACCA
>CANHAR010000018.1 GCA_947458495.1 Gammaproteobacteria bacterium
TCTTACTCGTAGACACGTCGGGTGACGATCCCGTACAATTACGCCTCAGTATGATTACCACTGAGCACACAACGACGCAGCATTTTTAAAAAGCGGAATGAAACAAAGCTTTCATTCCGCTTTTTTTCGCCTGTCGTCTATCCGGGAGATAACATTGAATAATTCAGCAGTTCTCGCCTTGGAAGATGGAAGCATCTTCAGAGGCAAGGCCATCGGAGCTTTGGGATTATCCAGTGGAGAGGTTGTTTTTAATACGGCCATGACTGGTTATCAGGAAATTCTGACCGATCCTTCATACGCGCGCCAGATAGTCACGCTAACCTACCCCCACATCGGTAACACCGGCATTACATCGGAAGATAATGAGTCTGACCGGGTCTGGGCCTCCGGCTTGGTGATTCGCAACCTGTCGATGATTGTCAGCAACTGGCGCAGTGAAATGTCACTGGATTCGTTTCTCAAGGCACAGAACGTCGTCTCTATCGCAGAGATTGATACCCGACGGCTGACGCGTCATCTGCGCGACAGTGGTCCGCTTAACGGTTGCATTCTGAGTGGAGATCTTTTGGCAGAAAAAGGCGAACAGTATGCTCATGAGCAAGCGCGCGCCTTTCCTGGCCTGAAAGGCATGGATCTGGCTAAAGAAGTATCTGTCAACAAGTCTTATGAGTGGAATGAAGGAGTGTGGCAGCACGGCATTGGTCACCCTCTGATGAAACACCAGAACCCCTTTCATGTGGTTGCCTATGATTACGGCGTAAAGCGCAATATCCTGCGGATGCTCGCACAGCGTAACTGCAAAGTAACCGTGGTACCTGCACAGACTTCTGCCGCTGACGTGCTGGCATTAAGGCCGGATGGTGTGTTCTTGTCTAATGGCCCCGGTGACCCCGCGCCGTGCGACTACGCAATAACTGCGATCAGAGAAATTCTGCAAACCGACATTCCGGTATTTGGTATCTGCCTTGGATGTCAGCTGCTGGCGCTGGCGTGCGGCGCACAAACCATCAAGATGCGCCTAGGACATCATGGAGCTAACCATCCGGTACAGAATCTGGATGACAATACGGTGCTGATCACCAGCCAGAACCATGGTTTTGCTGTTGATGAGGCGACGCTGCCGGTGAACCTGCGTGCAACACATCGCTCGCTGTTTGATGGTTCTCTGCAGGGGATCGAGCGAACGGACAAGCCAGCCTTCGCGTTTCAGGGGCATCCTGAGGCGGCGCCGGGTCCACACGATATAGCGCCCTTGTTTGATAAGTTTGTTGATCTGATGCAAAAGCGTGCTCCGCGCTGAACAGCGTGCAGCAAACCCATACAGAGACACGGTTGAGTTATGCCTAAACGTACAGACATTAAAAGTATTCTTATCATTGGTGCCGGCCCTATTGTGATTGGGCAGGCGTGTGAGTTTGACTACTCAGGTGCGCAGGCCTGCCAGGCACTGAAGGAAGAGGGTTATCGCGTCATTCTCGTTAATTCAAACCCTGCAACGATTATGACCGACCCGGCCATGGCCGATGCAACCTATATTGAACCCATTACCTGGCAGATTGTCGAAAAGATCATCGAAAGAGAGCGTCCTGACGCCTTGTTGCCTACCATGGGTGGGCAGACGGCTCTGAATTGCGCTCTGGATCTGGAGCGAAACGGAGTTCTTGCCAAATACAATGTTGAAATGATCGGTGCCCGTGCTGAGTCAATCCACAAAGCAGAAAACCGTGAGTTGTTTGACCACGCCATGAAAGCAATAGGTTTGTCGACGCCGCGTCACGGTATTGCGCGCAACATGGAGCAAGCGTTTGCCGCACTGGACGAAGTAGGTTTCCCCTGCATCATTCGCCCGTCATTCACCATGGGCGGCAGTGGTGGAGGTGTTGCTTACAATAAAGAAGAGTTTGTTGAAATATGTACACGCGGTATGGAGCTTTCGCCTACCAAAGAATTGCTGATTGATGAGTCTCTGATCGGCTGGAAGGAATATGAAACCGAAGTGGTTCGCGATAAAAACGACAATTGCATCATCGTCTGTACTATCGAGAATTTTGACGCCATGGGAGTTCACACTGGCGATTCTATAACTGTTGCGCCTTCGCAGACTCTCACTGATAAGGAATACCAGATTCTTCGCAATGCCTCTATTGCGGTGCTTCGCGAAATCGGTGTGGAGACGGGCGGCTCTAACGTGCAGTTTGGTATGTGCCCGAAAACTGGTCGTATTGTAGTGATAGAAATGAATCCCAGAGTTTCGCGATCCTCTGCGCTTGCGTCAAAGGCAACAGGCTTCCCGATTGCGCGCGTTGCGGCAAAACTGGCTTGCGGCTTCACGCTTGATGAGCTCAGCAATGAAATCACGGGTGGTGCCACGCCAGCCTCGTTTGAGCCGACTATTGATTACGTGGTTACCAAGATTCCGCGCTTCACGTTTGAGAAATTCCCCGAGGCCAGCGATCGAATCACCACGCAAATGAAGTCTGTGGGTGAGGTGATGGCTATCGGCCGCACTTTTCAGGAATCGCTGCAGAAGGCTTTGCGAGGACTTGAAGTGGGTATCAGTGGTCTGGATCCTGTACTGGATACCGCGCTGAGCGACAGCATCGACAAGCTCCGCGGTGAGCTCAAAGATGCCGGCAGTGAACGGATAAGGTACATCGGTGATGCCTTCCGTCTGGGCTGGACCGTAGAGTCAGTTGCTGAACTGACTGGTGTTGATCCATGGTTTCTGGTGCAGATCAAGGACATTATTCAGGATGAGCTCCGGGTTGCCAAGAACTCCCTAGAGAGTCTGGACAAACCGGCTTTGTTTTCGCTCAAGCGCAAAGGTTTCGCAGACGCCCGCCTGGCGACGTTGCTGGGTGTGTCTGAGCAACGTGTGCGCGAATATCGTCATTTACTGGGTGTGCGACCGGTGTATAAGCGCGTTGACACCTGTGCCGCTGAGTTTGTGTCAGCGACGGCATACATGTATTCCTGTTATGACGAGGAATGTGAATCCAAGCCCAGCGACCGAAAGAAGATTATGGTTCTGGGGGGCGGCCCCAACCGTATCGGTCAGGGTATAGAATTTGATTATTGTTGTGTCCACGCTGCGCTTGCTATGCGTGAAGATGGTTACGAAACTATCATGGTGAATTGCAACCCTGAAACTGTTTCGACCGATTACAACATATCGGATCGTCTGTATTTTGAGCCAGTGACGTTGGAAGATGTGCTGGAGATTGTTGCCGTTGAAAAACCTGCGGGTGTTATCGTGCAATTCGGTGGACAGACACCACTCAATCTTGCAACCCGTCTGGAGCAGGCAGGTGTGCCGGTAATCGGCACCTCCCCGGATGCTATCGATCTGGCCGAGGACCGCGAACGCTTCCAGAAATTGATTCAGAAGCTGAATCTGAGACAGCCACCTAACTGCATCGTTCGTAGTGTCGAGCAATGTATCACCGAGGCTGAGAAAATTTCATACCCGTTGGTCGTGCGCCCGTCTTATGTGCTGGGTGGCAGGGCCATGGAGATCGTCTATAACGAGGAAGAGCTTAATCGTTATATGCGCACGGCCGTAAAAGTTGGTAACGACAGCCCAGTGCTGCTTGATTATTTCCTCAATGCGGCAATCGAAATCGACATCGACCTTGTCAGCGATGGCAAGCAGGTTGTAGTGGGTGCAATCATGCAACACATTGAGCAGGCTGGTGTTCACTCCGGTGACTCGGCCTGTTCATTGCCACCCTACAACTTGCCCGTTGCCGTGCAAGACCAAATCCGTGAGCAGGTATCGAGCATGGCAATGGAGTTGGGGGTTATTGGGTTGATGAATACCCAGATGGCCTATCAGGATGGTCAGTTGTATGTGATTGAGGTGAATCCGCGGGCATCACGAACGATACCATTTGTTTCCAAGTGCATAGGCATATCATTGGCCAAAGTAGCTGCGCGTTGTATGGTTGGGAAATCGTTGGTTGAGCAAGGTTATACAAAAGAAATCATTCCTCAGGCATTCGCAGTCAAAGAAGCGGTATTCCCGTTTAACAAGTTTCCGGGTGTTGACCCGATTCTTGGTCCGGAAATGAAGTCTACCGGAGAGGTGATGGGGGTCGGTGAAACTTTTGCTGAAGCTTTTGCCAAGGCGCAGATGGGGGCCGGAG
The DNA here is from genome assembly GCA_947458495.1 of Gammaproteobacteria bacterium. Taxonomy (GTDB): domain Bacteria; phylum Pseudomonadota; class Gammaproteobacteria; order Pseudomonadales; family Pseudohongiellaceae; genus Pseudohongiella. The sequence goes on from CANHAR010000018.1 coordinate 4,146, forward strand.
AAGAAATCAGCAACCATGGCACAGTGTTTATCAGCGTTCGTGAAGCCGATAAACCCAAAGTGGCCGGTATTGCCCGTAGTTTCCATGAGCTTGGATTCAAGATGGTTGCAACCACTGGAACGGCGGCGATTATTGAGGCAGCAGGGTTGCCGGTCAATCGTGTCAACAAGGTGCTTGAGGGGCGCCCACACGTGGTTGATATGATCAAGAACAAAGAAATCCAATTGATTGTTAACACTACCGAGGGCAAACAGGCAATCGCTGATTCTGCAGCCATACGTCGCTCCGCGCTGCGCCACGATGTGTTTTGTACCACCACTTTGGCTGGAGCCAGTGCTGTGTGCGAAGCGCTAAAATGCGGTGACAAATTGAATGTCTATACGGTACAGGAACTACATGCTCGTTTGCCCAAGAGCCACTGACTCCAAAAATGGTGGTTTGAACCTGGACCGTAACCCAGCACTATAGACAAGTCTGGTCAAGTTACGCATCATGTGATTGAAACGCTTTACAGTCGGCAGGCTCTTCACGTGAGAGCCGAATGGTATTTTTTACTTTAAAAACAGGAAGATCCAGGGGATCTGTGAGAGAGACATGAGAAAAGTGCCGATGACCATGGGTGGTGCTGAAAGATTACGCGCCGAGCTCAATGAGCTAAAGACGGTCAAAAGACCGGCAATCATCCAGGCTATTGCAGAGGCTCGGGAACACGGAGATTTACGCGAGAACGCTGAGTATCATGCGGCGCGCGAACAGCAAAGTTTCTGTGAGGGCCGCATTAAGGAGATTGAAGGTAAACTGGCTGATTCAGAAGTTATCGATATCTCTTCTTTCCCGGTCACTGGCAAAATCATTTTTGGTGCAACTGTAACCATGGAGAATCTTGATACCGAGGATACGGTTAGATATCAGATAGTTGGCGAGGACGAAGCGGATGTAAAGGCTGGCAAAATTTCCGTGGGTTCTCCAATTGCGCGCGCGGTGATGGGTAAGGAAGTAGGAGATGAAGTTGTGGTTAAAGCGCCGTCAGGTGATATTGACTATGAGGTCATCAAGGTTGAGCACGTGTAGAGCAAATAGAGGAAACGGCAGCCTAGCTGGTTAAAGGCCAGGCATATTTTTGTTGCGCAGGATGTTGGAAAGTTTTGGGTCAGGCTTTCGCGCAGCCCGGTAAAGAACAACAATGTTTCCGATGCTCTGTACAAGTTCGGAGCAGGTCTGATCACAGATTTCAGCGGCAACTTCCTTGCGCAGATCGCGGTCGCCAACCACAATTTTCACCTTGATAATTTCATGGCGTGTTAATGCTTGATCAATTTCTTTGTGTACGGTCTCGGAAATCCCCTTCTGGGCTACTGTTACAACAGGTTTGAGTTTGTGCGCAATTGCACGCATTTGGCGGTTGTCCAGTGCTTGATTGCTCATAAGTTGTCCGGCTAGATACCCATATCTGGGTTTTAAATTTGCTGGTGGGTGATCTGACTGAACTGCTGCCAGAGTATCAGAACACGACACGTGGGATTGTACCTCAGCATGTCCAGTTCAACAAAGACTGTCACAGATAGAGTGGCAGCCTTTATGCTTTATCTTGGACAATAACAAGTTCGATCTTGTAATATCGGGAATCAGCCCCCATCTGCCGTAAGGCGTCTAGAATTATAATCCGCGCCTGCTTGAGCTTTCTGACTGTTGTGACATGGCAAATCAGGAAGTCAACTAAAGATGAAAACAGTCCTGAATTAAGTTTCCGGAGCGGTGAGGGAATGGCAAAGTAATTTGTAACGGTCTCATTAAGAGAAGAACGGCTTAGCAAGGTTGCCGTCACCGATGCAACTCGCTTACGAATCTAATCAGAATTCGAACGGGTTTCGCCCGCGAATTCAACTCGGCGAAGGGGGATTAACCCTTGAATGATATGGCTAAAAATTTATTGCTCTGGATGGTTATAGCGGCAGTATTGCTGACCGTTTTTAACAACATAAACCAGGAACCCGTGACCTCGCAGGTCAATTATTCTGATTTTATCCGTGAAGTCAGATCGGGGCAGGTGACTTCGGTCAACATTGCGGGTGTGACGGTAAGCGGCGTGCGCGCTGACAGTACCCGATTTAACACAACCATCCCGATGATTGGCGACGATCAGTTGATTGACGACCTTTTTAGCAACGGAGTTGAAATACGAGCTTCAGAGCCTGAAAGACAAAGTTTGTGGGCGCAATTGCTGGTTGCCAGTTTCCCGATTCTTATCATCATCGCGCTGTTTTTCTTTTTTATGAGGCAGATGCAAGGCGGAGGCGCAGGCGGCAAGGGCGGCCCTATGTCTTTCGGAAAGAGCAAAGCCAAGTTGCTCGGCGAAGATCAGATCAAGGTCACTTTTGCTGATGTGGCAGGTGTGGATGAAGCTAAAGAAGACGTTAAAGAATTGGTAGATTTTTTGCGAGAGCCGGATAAGTTTCAGCGTTTGGGAGGGCGTATACCCAGAGGTATTCTGATGGTCGGCCAGCCCGGAACAGGTAAGACCTTGCTGGCCAAGGCCATTGCCGGCGAAGCCAAAGTCCCGTTTTTCTCTATCTCAGGTTCTGATTTTGTCGAGATGTTTGTGGGCGTGGGAGCATCACGTGTCCGTGACATGTTTGATCAGGCCAAGAAACAGGCGCCCTGTATAATCTTTATTGACGAAATAGACGCAGTGGGGCGTCACCGTGGCTCGGGTATGGGTGGTGGTCACGATGAGCGAGAGCAAACACTTAACCAGTTGTTGGTCGAAATGGATGGTTTTGAAGTCAACGACGGCATAATTGTCATAGCCGCCACCAATCGACCTGATGTGCTTGATCCTGCGCTGCTGCGCCCTGGGCGGTTCGACCGCCAGGTTGTTGTCGGGTTGCCGGATATTCGAGGTCGAGAACAGATACTTAAAGTACATATGAGGAAAGTGCCAATTGCAGATAACGTTGACCCTGGTGTCATTGCCCGTGGTACACCCGGGTTCTCCGGCGCAGACCTTGCTAATCTGGTTAATGAGGCCGCGTTGTTCTCAGCACGTGGCGGTCGTCGTTTAGTAACTATGGAGGAGTTCGAAAAAGCTAAAGACAAAATCATGATGGGTGCTGAACGCAAATCCATGGTGATGTCTGAAAAAGAGAAGACCAATACGGCTTATCATGAAGCCGGGCACGCTATCGTCGGTCGTTTGGTACCTGAGCACGACCCGGTTTACAAGGTCAGCATTATTCCTCGCGGTCGCGCCTTGGGTGTCACCATGTTTTTACCAGAAGAGGATCGCTACAGCATCAGTAAGCTGGCAATCATGAGTCAGATCAGCAGTCTGTATGGTGGACGAATTGCTGAAGAAATGACTCTGGGTGTTGACGGAGTAACTACAGGTGCTTCCAACGATATTCAGCGCGCGACCGAAATGGCGCGTAACATGGTTACCAAGTGGGGTTTGTCTGAGAAACTCGGGCCCCTGATGTATGCGGAAAATGAGAGCGAGATTTTCCTTGGTCGATCTGCGGGCGGGGCGCCAAAGCACCACTCCGGAGAGACGGCAAAAGTGATTGATGAAGAAGTTAAGAGCATAATCGACTTTTGCTACAGTCGTGCGAGACGCATGCTGGAAGAGAATCGCGACAAGCTGGAACTAATGAAGGATGCGTTAATGGAGTACGAAACCATCGACGCTGAGCAGATCAACGACATTATGTCTGGACGTAAACCGCGTCCGCCTGCCGACTGGTCAGACAGTAACAGTGGTTCCGGCTCTTCAAGAAGTGAAACGTCCGTCGTTGATGTAATGCACGATAAGCCTATAGGTGGCCCTGCCAGCGAACATTGATTGTCAGCTGGTTTGGATGTGGGAGCCTGTCAGTGACCGATGTGGTATTAGCATCACTGCTCAGACCAGTGGCAGGGCTTAAATTGCCCGATCGCTGGCTTGACTTAACGGTCCCTCGGGTCATGGGTATTCTGAACGTGACCCCTGACTCGTTTTCTGATGGCGGCGCATTAGCCGCGGCAGCTTCTCGTCGGTTCAAAATTTCCCTTGATAAAGCGTTGGCAGCTGCAGAGTCAATTGTGCTTGCAGGCGCTGATTTAATTGATGTCGGGGGTGAGTCAACCCGGCCAGGTGCTCCCCCTATCAGTGTCGACGAGGAGCTTGAACGTGTAATCCCCGTCATCTCTGCCATACGTAACTATTTTGATGTGCCAATTTCTGTAGATACCAGTTCACCAGCAGTGATTACCGCTGCCGCAACTGCGGGCGCCAGCATGATTAACGACGTACGTGCGCTGCAGATACCTGGTGCGTTGGAGGCTGTTGCCGCGACTAATTTGGCGGTCTGCCTCATGCACATGCAAGGGCAGCCTCAGTCTATGCAAGACGATCCCTACTATCAGGATGTCGTTGCAGAAGTATGCGAGTTCTTGTTTTCCCGGAAAGTATGTTCTGAAAGAGCTGGCATCAATGGTGACAGGATTTGTCTGGATCCTGGTTTTGGATTCGGGAAGACGCTGAGTCATAACTATCAAATTCTGGCGCGGCTTCACGAAATGCATGCTCTGGGTTCACCTTTATTGGTTGGAATATCGCGTAAGTCGATGATCGGTTCCGTCACCGGTGGCGCCCCGGCAGATCGATTGGCGGGCAGCCTGGCTGCGGCTTTGCTGGCTGCAATTGCAGGCGCGCAGATTATTCGTGTCCATGATGTAAGGCATACCGTGGATGCATTAAAGGTGTTTTTAGTAGCGAGAAATGCTGGCCAGGCAGGCGCGTGAAATGTTTATAATCTGCCCGATGAGGGGCGTTAGAGGTCAAAAAAGTGGGATCAGGGAACAAGTCAGAAAAACAATTTTTCGGTACAGATGGCATTCGTGGTCACGTAGGCGAATACCCGATTACCCCTGATTTTATGCTGAAGCTAGGGTGGGCTGCTGGAAAAGTGTTTGCAAAAACCGGTGGCCAGCGCAGCAAGATATTGATCGGTAAAGATACGCGTATTTCGGGTTATATGTTTGAGGCGGCTCTTGAAGCTGGTCTCGCATCAGCCGGTGTCGATATCAATATGCTCGGGCCAATGCCAACCCCAGCGATTGCATACTTGACCCGAACATTTGGCGCTCAGGCTGGTATCGTAATCAGTGCGTCACATAACGCGTTTCCTGATAACGGCATCAAGTTCTTTGACGGCGATGGTGCCAAGTTGCCAGATGAAACTGAGCTAGCAATAGAAGAGTATCTAAGCAAGGACTTAACGACAGTGAGCTCAGCAGACATCGGCAAGGTGTCTCGTATTTCTGACGCTGCTGGCAGATACATTGAATACTGTAAACGCACAACTCCCGGAAATACGGTCTTGCGAGGCTTGAAGGTTGTTATCGATTGTGCGAATGGATCCACGTATCACATCGCTGGTAATGTTTTTTCAGAGCTTGGTGCCTCAGTGACATCGATTGGGGTTTCTCCCAACGGATTAAACATCAACAAAGACTGTGGTTCTACCTCGCCAATGACTCTTGCGCGGCATGTGCTTGCAGAACAGGCGGATTTGGGGATCGCATTTGACGGGGATGGTGACAGAGTTATCATGATTGACCACCTTGGTAATGTGGTTGATGGGGATGAGTTGCTTTACATCATCGCACGCGATCGTCGGCGGCGGCACTTGGCCTTCGGTGGTGTGGTGGGTACCTTGATGAGCAATTTGGGCCTTGAATTGGGGTTGGAGGCGCTGGACGTTCCGTTTGTAAGGACAGATGTTGGTGATCGTTATGTGATGGAGATGCTGAAGAAAAAATCGTGGTTACTGGGAGGCGAATCATCAGGACATATTGTTTGTCTGGATGTTGGCACCACCGGTGATGGTATTGTGTCTGCATTGCAGGTGTTGGCGGCAATGGTTCAAACAGACTCAAGCTTGTTTGATTTGCGTAGCAAGATGCGCAAAATGCCGCAGACTATGATTAATGTCCGTGTTTCCAATAAATCACTTGTTATGGACAGCGTGCCGGTCAAGCTGGCTGTCGGGGCTGCTGAAACAAAAATGGCGGGGCGTGGACGAGTGTTGTTGCGTCCCTCCGGAACGGAGCCTGTGGTTCGTGTAATGGTAGAAGGTGATGATCAAGTGTCGGTTGTAATGCACGCGCAGGAAATCGCCGAGGTGGTAAAGTCGGTAAGCAACAAAGACTAAAATGGTTGGCAAAAAAGTGCTGTTAAGCGGCGATCCTGAAGCTTGCGCTGTCTTGCAAGGAAGGATCAAAGTGGTTATAGTTGCGCCCCCGTGAAAGCTCGGTCTGCGCAGCAGGACAATAGGGTGAGATTATGCGTCGAGCGCTGGTTGCCGCAAATTGGAAAATGCACGGGAACCGCGTCTTTGTCAAAGAATTGGTCTCCGGAATAATGCCTGCATTGTCAGGTGGCGTGAATGGTGTTGATATTGTTATTTGTCCGCCTTTCCCTTATCTGCAGATGGTTGATGCTTTGATAAGTGGTGGAGAGGTAGTGCTAGGCGCCCAGGATATCTCTACGCATGAATGTGGGGCCTACACGGGCGAAGTATCAGGCAGTATGCTCGCAGACTTTCGGGTTCGGTATGTCATTGTTGGCCACTCCGAGAGACGCACAATTATGGCGGAAAGCGATCAGGTTGTTGTCGCAAAGTTTGAAGCAGCTCAACGGGATAGTTTGGTTCCTGTGTTGTGCGTAGGCGAGACTCTGGACGAGCGCGATCAGGATATGGCTGAGCAGGTAGTAAGCCGTCAGTTGGCAGCGATTGTAGATAAATGTGGGGTTTCCGTATTCAACAGAGCAGTTGTCGCATACGAGCCAGTATGGGCTATCGGAACTGGCCGTTCCGCCAGTGTGCAGCAGGCTCAAGATATGCACGCTGCGATACGCAGGTTGATAGCGCTACATGATGACGAAGTTGCGCAATCATTGCAGGTTATTTATGGTGGTAGCGTGAGCCCGGAGAATGCGCCGGAATTATTTGCGCAACCCGATATTGATGGCGGTCTGATAGGTGGTGCATCGTTGAATGCCGATCTGTTTGTCCGTATATGTAAAAGTGTGAGTTAAAAAAAATATGGAAACGCTGATCGTTGTTGTGCATGTGATTGCCGCCATCGCAATTATTGCGTTGGTGTTGCTTCAGCAAGGCAAGGGCGCAGATGCCGGCGCGGCCTTTGGCAGTGGCGCATCCCAAACTGTATTTGGCAGTTCGGGCAGTGGCAATTTTCTGACCCGCTCTACGACAATTGCAGCTGTCATCTTTTTTGTTACCAGTCTGTCGCTGGCTATTTATGCCAAGCAGTACAGCCTAGGTGGAGGTCTGGACAGCGGCGACCCATTGGTAAGTCCGGAAGTTCTCAGGGAGATCGAGCAGTCTGACATCCCGCAGCTTGATGTCGCTCCGACAGCTTCAGATTTGCCCGCAGTTCCCGCGGATCAGGCCCCAGTAAGCGGGGCGCCTGTGGTTCAGTAATCGTATTTGCCGAAGTGGTGGAATTGGTAGACACGCTATCTTGAGGGGGTAGTGGCCATTGGTCGTGCGAGTTCAAGTCTCGCCTTCGGCACCAATTTGAATGCAGTGATGACGTCGTTGAAAGGGTGTTCGGATTAATTAATGTCTTGACGCACTACAGAGGCAAGACTAGAATGCTCCCCCTCAAACAGCAGCTTTGTCAGAAGCTGACGTTGCCTTAAACGGCGATGGATAAAGATTAAAAGCTTTATTGCGGGGTGGAGCAGTCTGGCAGCTCGTCGGGCTCATAACCCGAAGGTCGTAGGTTCAAATCCTGCCCCCGCTACCAAACCTGCGGTTCGGAGTTTGTCCGGATGCCGTTCAAAAGCCCCTTGATGGGGCTTTTTATTACGGCTGAAGATTGCACACTAAAACTATCAGCCGGGTCGGGAAAGCTCGTCGTAATTGAATGGTTCAAGGACGAGGCGCCGCCGCCGCGAGGTTCTTTCGGGAGCTTGGCGACAAGACAAGCAGTTTGTTTAAGCGGTGGGCCTTAGGCCCACTTTTTATTTGTGTTTTTGAAAGATCGTTTAGCTCGGGAATGTAGTTATCGTGGTTGCATCAATTGACAACATATCAGAACTTTTTCGCCCTGCTGTCGCTTCGCTGGGTCTGGAACTCTGGGGCGTGGAACATCTGGTGCGCGGCCATTCTTCATTGCTGAGAATCTATATTGATGGCCCGGATGGCATATCAATTGAAGACTGCGAAAAAGTCAGCCGACAAGTCAGTGCAATTCTGGATGTTGAAGACCCAATTTCAGGCGAGTACACACTCGAGGTGTCTTCGCCTGGTTTTGACAGGCCGCTATTTTATTTCGAACAATTTGGTCGTTTTTTGGGCGAGGTGGTTAGCCTTAAGCTGCGCACGCCGCTTGATGGGCGTCGCAAATTTAAAGGTAAGTTGGAAAAGGCTGAAAATGGTGTGCTTTCTGTAACCGTGGACGGCAATGTGTATGACATTCCCTACCAGCAGGTAGACAAGGCGAACATCGCGGCCTGAGAAAGTTGTGCAGTGTTCTGATGGAACGATGAACCCGTGTGTAAGGTGACATTATTATGATGAGTAAAGAAATTCTGATGGTTGCGGACGCGGTCTCCAATGAGAAGGGAGTGGCGCGCGAGGTAATATTTGAAGCCATTGAGTCGGCGCTGGCGACTGCAACCAAAAAATTGTTCAACGACGAAGAGATTAATTGCCGAATCGCTGTAAATCGCAAATCAGGACAGTATGAAACGTTCCGTCTCTGGGACGTAGTTGCTGACGAGAACTTTGATGATCCTGCGCACCAGTTGACTCTGGATCAAGCCCAGCTGAAAAACCCGGACATCAGCATAGGTGATGTCTGGGAAGAGAAAATCGAAAATACTGAATTTGGCCGGATTGCGGCGCAGACAGCAAAGCAGGTTATCGTTCAGAAGGTGCGTGAGGCTGAGCGTGACCTAGTGGTTGCCGAGTATCGTGACAAGATGGGCAAACTGGTCTCTGGCACAGTAAAGAAAGTTACCCGGGAAAGCATTCTGGTCGATCTTGGCGGTAACGCAGAAGCTATGTTGCCACGAGACCAGATGATTCCCCGGGAAATGTTCCGAACTGGAGACCGCATTCGTGCCTTGTTGCTCGATGTACGTCAGGAAGCGCGGGGGCCCCAGTTATTCCTGAGCCGGACTGCGCCCGGCATGTTGATTGAATTATTCAAGATTGAAGTGCCAGAAATTGCAGACGGAATTATTGAGATTCGTGCAGCGGCACGTGATCCGGGATCTAGAGCTAAAATTGTCGTCAGTACCAATGATGGTCGTATTGATCCAGTGGGCGCCTGTGTTGGTATGCGTGGCTCGCGAGTGCAAGTGGTTTCTAATGAACTGGCAAATGAGCGAATTGACATCATCCTTTGGCATGACAACCCTGCACAACTGGTGATTAACGCCATGGCTCCAGCGGAAGTGGCTTCCATTGTGATGGATGAGGACAGCCATACCATGGATGTTGCCGTCGAAGAGGATAATTTGGCACAGGCGATTGGTCGCAGTGGTCAGAACGTGCGTCTGTCGGCGGAACTAACCGGCTGGGCGATCAATGTTATGAGCATTGAAGATGCCCGTAACAAACAGCTGCAAGAGTCCAGCGGATTTATTTCAGTATTTATGGACAAGCTGGACATTGATGAAGATGTTGCCGAGTTGCTGGTTAGCGAAGGCTTTACCTCGCTGGAAGAAGTTGCTTATGTACCGATAGATGAGTTGCTCAGTATTGAAGGTTTTGATGAAGATATCGCCAAAGAACTGCGCGATCGTGCACGAGACGCCTTGCTCACTCAGGCAATTGCCTCAGAAGAAGGTTTATCTGGTGCTCAGTTGGAGGCTGACCTTCTGAATATGGAGGGTATGGATGACATGCTAGCGATGTTTCTGGCAGGAAAAGGGATCCTCAACATGGAAGATCTGGCAGAACAGTCAATTGATGATTTGATGGATATTGACGGCATGAGCGAAGAGCGAGCCGGCAAATTGATTATGACGGCTCGAGCGCCCTGGTTTGCGTAATACCCGGATTTAACAGATGGACCGGGTGACAGCTAACCGGATCAGGCAGCAAGAGAAGACAGGAGTAGTTAAATGGCAGATGTAACAGTCGGTGAGTTCGCCAAAGCGATTGGCGTTACCGCGGAACGGCTACTGGCTCAGATAAAAGAGGCGGGATTGCCGCATACGCGCGCAGAAGATCCGATTTCAAATGACGACAAAAATACCTTGTTGCAGTTTTTGCGTCGCAGCCATGGAGCGACGGAGGCTGCCGATGCTGCCCCAAAAAAAATCACCCTGAAACGCAAGACGGTTGAAACCTTGAAGACTTCCTCAGGTCAGGGGCGCGGCAAGACGGTCAGTGTTGAAGTGCGCAAGAAACGCACGTACGTTAAACGCAGTGAGTTAACACCGGAGCAGGCGGCCAGTGCGGACCCTTCCGGTATTGAAGAGGAATTGCTCGAGCAGGCTGCAGAGATCACAAATGGAGAGGCAGGTCCGCAACCCGCTGAAGATTCTGGCGTAACTGACGCCGGCGGGCCGTTTGATTCAGCTCCTGTTGTCTCAGCGCAGCTATCACCAGATCCAGTCAAAACTGAAGCTCCGGGGACGTCTGAATCTCCTGCAGCCCTGTTAGCCCAAACCGCAGCGCTGGCCAGAGAAAAGCCCTCACTTTCTCAGGCGGTTAAACCAAAAGTCACTGCTAAGCCAGTTCGCAAAGAAGAAGGCGACGAAAAGGACGAGGATAAAAAATCCAATTTTAGGAAAAAGGCGGCTGTCCCCAAAAAGGCCGTAAAACCGCGTATAGACGAATTTGTGCTTGAAGACGGTGAGTTCGATGAGGGCGGGCGCGGTCGTCGCGGTGGTCCACGTAAAAAGGCGCGCCTCAAGCAGCATGGTTTTGAGAAACCAACCGAGTTTATTGTCCGTGAGATTGTTATCGGCGAAGCAAACGCTGTCAGTGATCTTGCAGCTAAAATGTCGGTCAAGTCAGCCGAGCTTATTAAGGCCTTGTTCAAAATGGGCGTGATGGCCACTATCAATCAGGCGCTGGATCAGGATACGGCTACCCTGCTGATTGAAGAGTTTGGCAACAAAGCAAAATTTGTATCAGCCGATGCAATCGAAGATACGCTTTATGAATCAATCGCCTATGTTGGCGGTAAAGAAGCGGTGAGTCGTGCACCCGTTGTTACGGTGATGGGTCACGTAGATCATGGCAAGACCTCGCTTTTGGATTACATCCGCAAAGCCTCTGTGGCTGCGGGCGAAGCCGGCGGCATTACTCAACACATTGGTGCTTATCACGTTGAAACTGATCACGGAATGGTGTGTTTTCTTGACACCCCGGGTCACGCGGCGTTCAGCGCCATGCGTTCGCGTGGTGCTAAGGCAACCGACGTTGTCATTCTGGTAGTGGCGGCTGATGACGGCGTCAAACCGCAGACCGAAGAAGCCATTAATCATGCGCGCGCCGCAGGCGTGCCCATGGTGGTTGCAATTACCAAGTGCGACAAACCCAACATCGATCTTGATCGGGTCATGAATGAGCTGGCTCAGCGCAATGTGATCTCCGAAACATGGGGTGGTGATACCCAGTTTGTACAGGTCTCTGCTCACGCGGGCACCGGTATCAATGAGCTACTGGAAGCCATTCTGCTTCAGTCAGAGATGCTGGAGCTCAAAGCCTTCATTGATGCACCTGGTAAGGGAGTTGTGATTGAATCGCGACTGGATAAGGGGCGCGGCCCCGTAGCTTCTGTTTTGGTGCAGAACGGCACTCTGAATGTGGGCGACTATGTGCTGGCGGGTCATGAATATGGCCGCGTTAGAGCACTGATCGACGAAGCTGGCCGTTCAGTTAAATCTGCTGGTCCTTCTATCCCTGTGGAAGTGCTCGGCTTTAACGGTGTCCCGGAAGCAGGTGACGAATTTGTTGTGGTTGCCGATGAGAAGCAGGCACGCGAAGTGGCTGATTTCCGTCGTGAACGTATTAAAGACAAAGCAGCGGCGATGCAGCAAGGCAACAAGATTGAGGCCATGTTTGCCGGTATTGGAAAAGCGGGCAAAGGTATACTTAACGTCATCATCAAAGCTGATGTTCGCGGCTCCATGGAAGCGATTGTAGGCTCACTGCATAAGCTGGGTACCGACGAGGTGGAAGTGAACGTAGTTGCTGCAGGTGTAGGTGGAATTTCCGAAACAGACGCGCATCTGGCAGCCACCTCCAAGGCCATGATGATTGGCTTTAACGTGCGAGCGGACAAGACCGCCCGTGAAGTGGTTGAAAACGAAGGTGTCAACCTGCGTTATTACAACGTCATCTATGATGTGATTGACGATGTCAAAGCCATTCTGGGTGGTATGTTGTCCCCTGAGATACGTGAGGAAATCCTCGGTATCGCAGAGGTGCGCGATGTGTTCAACTCGCCGAAATTTGGCCAGGTGGCAGGCTGCATGGTTGTTGAGGGGACTGTTTACCGCAGCAGGCCCATCCGTGTACTACGCGATCACGTGGTGATCTTCCAGGGAGAACTGGAATCGTTGCGCCGCTTCAAAGACGATGCCAGCGAAGTGCGCAATGGTATGGAGTGTGGTATCGGCGTGAAAAACTATAACGACGTAAAGGTTGGCGACAAAATCGAGGTTTATCAGACCATTCAGGTGGCCCGTACACTGCAATGAGTTTTAAACAGTGAGTCGTAAACTATGAGTAACAAGATGTCACCTCGAGTCCAGCGTGTGGCGGATCAGATACAGCGACTTCTTGCTGATCTGATCCGGCGCGAGATTCGGGATCCGCGAGTAGGTATGGTGTCAGTGACGGGCGTTGACGTCAGCCGCGACTTTGCGCATGCCAATGTACACATCACCATAATGGGGTGCCACGGCGATGATTTTGGCGCCGGGCAGGCCTTAAAAGACATGGGTGAGCTTGATCGTAAAGAAATCAAGGACAGTCTGGCAGCGTTAAACAAGGCAGCAGGGTATCTTCGCAGTCTGCTTGGCAAGGAAATGAGCCTGCGGGTGATTCCCGCACTACAGTTTCATTATGACGACAGTGTTGCGCGAGGACGGTACTTGTCATCGCTGATAGACAAAGCTATTGCTGAAGACAGCATGCACGAACACATAGATGAAACCGACTCCGGACAGATCACGGAGCAGGGACGCGTAGTTTGAGTTCAGGCAGAAAACAGAAGGGCCGTCAGATTAACGGTATTCTGTTATTGGATAAACCGCACGGTATGAGTTCAAACGCATGCCTGCAACAAGCCAAGCATCTGTTTCAGGTGTCAAAGGCAGGTCATACGGGTGCGTTGGATCCGCTCGCTACCGGTGTGTTGCCTCTGTGTTTTGGCGAGGCAACCAAGGTGTCGCAGTTTTTGCTGGAAGCGGATAAGAGTTATCTTACCCGGATTCGTCTGGGTGAACGAACTGATACCGCGGATGCCGAGGGGACTGTGATCAGTGTCCGGTCCGCTGACGCGATCACACGAAACATCGTGCTTGGCGCCCTGTCACAATTTCGTGGTGTGATACTTCAGTGCCCGCCCATGTATTCTGCACTGAAGCACAAGGGGCAGCCGCTGTACAAACTGGCTCGCGCAGGGCTGGAGGTGGAACGCAAACTCAGGCAAGTAACTGTCAGCGATCTGATACTACATGATTTTGAAAACACACCAGAAGGCACAGAGCTGTCTCTGGAAATTCGTTGCAGCAAAGGTACTTATGTGCGTACTATAGCTGACGATCTAGGTGAGGTATTGGGCTGCGGTGGACATGTACGTGAGTTGCGGCGCTTACAGGCCGGTGTTTTCCGGATCGAAGACTGCATTACACCCGCTGCATTACAAGCCAGTTTTGCCGAAGGCGGACTGGACGCACTGGATAGTTTTTTGCGGCCTGCAGATCAGGCCATAGACCACTTGCCCCGTGTCATCCTGAGTTCAGATCTGGCGTTATGTGTCAGGCGGGGCCAGGCTGTGATGGTGGAGCATGCACCGGTAGGTGCGTTGGTCAGACTTTACGATAATGAAGAATTTATCGGCATTGGCAGCATGCTCGACGATGGTCGGGTTGCGCCGCGCCGGTTGATGAGGGAGTAAGCCAGATAACTGTCAATATGCACGGTTATGCTGGGTGACAGGACGTTATCAACTTTTAATGCATATTAATCAGGAGTTTTAAGAAATGGCGTTAACAACTGAACAGAAACAAGCAATTGTAGAAGCGTACGGCCGCGGCCAGAATGATACTGGCTCACCAGAAGTGCAGGTTGCACTGCTGACCGAAAATATTAATCTGCTGCAGGGTCACTTTCGTGAACACACCCACGATCACCACTCACGTCGTGGTTTGATCCGCATGGTTAACAGCCGTCGCAAGCTGCTCGATTATCTAAAACGCAAAGATGCTGATCGTTATGCTGAACTGATCAAGCGTCTGGGCCTGCGTCGTTAAGAAGCACACCGATTTCAAGGCGATGAGAAAGTGAGAAGAGACTCTTGGTAAAAGGGATGTTGCTGCAATGCTGCCCGGGTCTCATAAACAACAGGATGAATGTATGTTTAATATTGTTAGAAAGACCTTCCAGTACGGTGCCGATACGGTAGTACTGGAAACCGGCAAGATTGCACGACAAGCGACTGGCGCAATAGTGATCACCATGGGTGGCACTCAAGTGCTGGCAACTGTTGTTGGCAAGAAGTCTGCAGCCCCGGGCACAGATTTTTTTCCGTTGACAGTCAACTATCAGGAGAAAACTTATGCCGCGGGCAAGATCCCCGGTGGTTTCTTCAAGCGTGAAGGTCGCCCTACAGAAAAAGAGACTCTGGTTTCCCGTCTGATCGATCGCCCTCTGCGCCCGTTGTTCCCAAAAGGGTTCAAGAATGAAGTGCAGGTAGTCTGTACTGTTATTTCTGCTAGCAAAGATGAAGATCCGGATATCGCGTCCATGATTGGTGCGTCAGCTGCGCTGGCCATTTCCGGCATCCCGTTTGCCGGCCCGATTGGTGCAGCTCGTGTTGGTTACGATGCGGTAAATGGATATGTGCTGAACCCGCGTGCCAGCGATCTGACCAGTTCAGCGTTGGACATGGTGGTTGCAGGTACTGACTCAGCGGTGCTGATGGTTGAATCTGAAGCTAAAGAGCTGACAGAAGATCAGATGCTGGGTGCAGTGTTATTTGCACATGAATCCATGCAGGTAGTGATCAAAGCAATTAACGAACTCAAGGCTGAAGCCGGCAAAGCAGTTTGGGAATGGCATCCCGAGCCTGTTAATGAGACGCTGCGTGCCGGCCTGGCACTGGCGTTCTCCGACAGTATCGGCAATGCCTACCAAGTGTCCGATAAAATGGCGCGTTATGATGCATTAAGCGTGCTGCTAGAGCAGGCCGTTGCTCAGTTTGCCAACGCTGAACACGGTGTCAGCGCTGATGAAGTGAAAAATGTGTTTGCATCCATCGAGAAGAAGGTGGTGCGTAACCGTATTATTGACGGCGCACCCCGCATTGACGGTCGGGACACACGCACAGTGCGTCCTATTTCTATCGAAATTGGTGTATTACCCAAAGCGCATGGTTCAGCCTTGTTTACACGCGGCGAAACCCAGGCGTTGGTTGTTACAACACTCGGTGCGATCCGTGATGCACAGGTGATTGAAGGACTGGAAGGCTCGAAAAAAGACGCCTTTATGTTCCACTACAACTTCCCCCCCTTCTCAGTGGGCGAAACCGGTTTTATGTCCGGCCCCAAGCGTCGCGAGATTGGTCACGGTAAACTGGCCAAGCGTGGTGTACAGGCAGTGATGCCAAACGAAGACGCATTTCCATATGCCATTCGTGTTGTGTCCGAGATTACTGAATCCAATGGCTCCAGCTCGATGGCATCGGTATGTGGCAGCTCGCTGGCACTGATGGATGCAGGTGTTCCGCTGTCAGCACCGGTGGCGGGTATTGCCATGGGCCTCATCAAGGAAGGTGACCGCTTCTCTGTCATCACTGATATTCTGGGTGACGAAGACCACCTCGGCGACATGGACTTCAAAGTAGCGGGTACCGCCAAAGGCGTCACCGCACTGCAGATGGACATCAAGATCCAGGGTATCAACGAAGAGATCATGGAGACTGCGCTGGTCCAGGCTCTTGAAGCTCGTCTGCATATCCTTGGCGAAATGAACAAAGTGCTGGCTGTGGCGCGACCGACAGTCAATGAAAATGCACCGTCCATGGCGACCATGAAAGTTGATCCCGACAAAATCCGCGAAGTCATTGGTAAAGGCGGTTCAACAATACGCTCTATTACTGAAGAAAGCGGCGCGTCCATTGACATTGATGATGATGGCAACATTCGCATTTACGGCGAAGATAAAGACTCACGTGACAAAGCAATTGAACTGATCCAGCGTATCACAGCCGAAGCAGAAGTCGGCCAGTTATACAAAGGCAAAGTCGCTCGCATTGTCGATTTTGGCGCCTTTATCACCATTCTGCCGGGTAAGGACGGTCTGGTTCACATTTCCCAGATCTCCTCTGACCGTGTGGAGGACATCAGTCAATATTTGCAGGAAGGCCAGGATGTTGTTGTCAAGGTCATGGACCTGGACGCACGTGGTCGTATCAAATTGAGCATCAAAGAAGTGACTGACGAAGAACGCGCCAGCATGGAGTGATGTTTCCAACAGGTGCCTGGTCGCAGGTGCCTGTTTTGACCGTTACGACCGGCAAGTTGAAAAGCTTGCCGGCGTTTTATCAAGATACCTCGTAGAAGGCATGGATATGCCTCGTTCAATCTGCAGCAACTGCCTGCGTCCTTTACCGGTCTGTTATTGTCCACATCTCTCGCAACTGCGAAATGAGTGGCCGGTCTACATCATTCAGGATCTACGGGAATTTGCCCACGCGATTGGCACTGCCCGCATCGCTGCGTTGTCTTTGTCAAATTGCCATTTGCTTGTTGTTGATCCGGACAATATCAGTGCGACCTGCATGACTGTCTTGGAAGAATTACGCGCCTCAAGTCCTGTTTTGATTTATCCCGGAGAGCAATCAAAGAGCCTGTCAGTATTGGCAGAACTACCAAAAAGGCCTTTGATATTTATTGATGCCAGTTGGCGGCGGAGTCGAAAGATAATGCACCGGCTGCCTTGGTTGGCACAATTGTCACGGTACAGTCTGGCGCCAATCATCCCTTCGCGTTACCGCATTCGGCAGCAACCTGATACTCAGGCCCTATCTACTTTAGAGGCTATTGCATATACGTTGGCTGCGATTGAACGCAAGGACAACGCATACCATAGCCTGATAAGCACGATGGACTGGGTTATCGATCAACAAATCCATTGCATGGGAGACGCGGTGTACCACGCTAACTATCAGATAAAAGAGTAACAAACAGCGGTCGTGAGGAAGAAATTATACTGACGGACAAGAGGCCTTTACGCGCAACCGGGATAACCGCCTTGATAGCGTGCTGTGGTCACTAACGATGTAGAAACCCTGCAGCAGGCGAAGCGCCTGCGCGAGATGGATTGCCACTACGTTTAAGGCTATTTTTTTAGTCACCCGCAGCGGGAATCAGTCTGGCAAGAACAGCTTCAATCGTTAAAAACGGCGTTGTGATAGACGTTTTGAACGTCATCCAGTTCATTCAGCATGTCCATAAACTTTTCAAACATCTGCACGTCTTCACCAGTTACCGATGTGGATGATTGCGGGATAAACTGAATCTCATCCACCTCAAACTCAACATCTTTCATCGCTGAGCGGATTGCCTGTCGCGCTTTGGCGTACTCTGTGTTCGGAACAAACACAGTAATGTGACCTTCCTCATTTTCGATGTCGGTAACATCGACATCAGCATTCAACAATGCTTCCAGGATGATGTCTTCATTTGTGCCAGCCACCGACAGGATGGCGCAATGATCAAACATATGGCTGACATTGCCTTGTGTGCCAATTCTGGATTTGGTTTTGGTAAAACATAAACGCACATCGCCAAAGGTACGATTAGGGTTGTCTGTCAGGCACTCTACGATGACCATGCAGTTGCCCGGGCCGTAGCCTTCATAACGCGCTGGCGAAAAATCTTCCCCTCCGCCGCCTTTGGCTTTTTCAATCGCTTTGTCGATGACATGTGAGGGGACCTGATTTTTTTTGGCGCGCTCCAGCATGCCGCGCAATGACAAGTTGCCATCAGGGTCAGTCCCTCCGCTTTTTGCACACATGTATATTTCGCGTGCAAAACGGCTGTAGACTTTGGTTTTTGCGGCCGCAGTTTTGGCCATCGACTCTTTGCGGTTCTGGTAAGATCTACCCATTGGTGATGTCCGTCATGGATTAGAGAAAGACATGAATCATACACGCAGGCACCTGCCAAAATCCACGTCAGGCCACAATTGGGAAGGTCGGACAATACGGAAAGCTTCACGGGATCCAATCGGAATGACAGCAACACAGAAAAGCGCGGCGGTTTGGTTTTTGTTTGGACTCTCCGGTGCAGGAAAGTCATATGTGGGTGACGTCATATCACAACAGACCGGATGGCCTGTTTACCACGCCGATATTGATATCACGCCGGAAATGAAGTTGGCACTGGCCGAGGCGCGGCCCTTTACGGATAGCATGAGGGATGAATATTTTTCACAACTTCTGGAGCACATCAA
>CANHAR010000019.1 GCA_947458495.1 Gammaproteobacteria bacterium
GCCAGCACGGTCGTTATCGTGCGCGAGACTGTTGAAGGCGTGCAGACATTGTTGTTACGACGCAACTCCACGCTCAGTTTTGAAGGCGGTGCTTGGGTATTTCCCGGTGGCAAGGTGGATGCTTGTGACTATCCGGCCGGTGGTGAGTCATTGGACAACGCTCAATCCGATTATCGCGCAGCCATCAACGCAGGTATCAGGGAAACCCGCGAAGAAGCGGGTTTGCAAATTGCCCCTGACCACCTCATTCACATAGCTCACTGGACAACACCCATGGGCTTGCCGCGCCGGTATGCCACCTGGTTTTTTTTGTGCCCACTGCATGAGGATGTGGACATTGTGGTGGATGACAACGAGATTCTCGACTACCAGTGGTTGAGCCCGGCAGCAGCCCTGCAAGCAAACAGTGCAGGGAGTATCCGCTTGCCTATTCCGACCGCACACACATTAAAAACCATGCTTCCGTACAATGGGCTGGCTGCCTTGTGTGAGGCAATGCGCACTGCTGATATCCATGTATTTCCTGAAAATTCAGACTATTACAAACCTTTTTAAACGTCTGGAATGTGTCGTCAGACCGAGCGCGGTCTACGACAGATTTGTTTGCTTTGTCCGGTCGAGTAATGGGATAGTTGGGCGCAATACAAGAGTAAAAACCGCTGGCTGTCATTGTACGTATCAGTCCTGTAATCCCAGAGCAGAGCCGCCTGATTATGTCTAAGCAATCTTCACAAGCCACCATAACCCACTTGCGCGCCAGTCTGGCAGACGTTGGTCGCCGCCGCACTTTATTGGTACTTCTGCATCAGACAGGTCTGCTACTGACTGCCCTCGCAGCAGTGGTGCTAGGCATGAGTCTGCTCAGTCTTTGGCTGCCGGCCTCATTCGGATTGCAACTGCTGTTGCTGATGATCACGGCAGGCGCCAGCGTGGCGCTGGTTTGGCGTTATCTGGCCGCTCTGCGCAGGTTACGGGCGGATGACCGGCAATTGGCCGGCATCATCGAGTCGCGCATGCCAGATCTGGAACAGCGGCTGCTGACTTCGCTGGAATTCTCCCCGGACAGTGATGCATCACAAAAGGCCGGTGTGTCTGCCCAGTTTGTGGAACAGCTGTGGGTCGATGCCGTAGAGCATCTGCGTGTCCAGGAACAGCAGCTACAGCAAGTGTCTGATCGGCGCATGCCTTACCTGTCGGCGTCCGCAGCCGCGCTGGCGACCGTTGTCACCTTCATCGCTTTTTTCAGTTCAGAGGCTTTGTTGCGTGCAGGGGCGCAGTTGTTGTGGCCATTTTCGCTGCGGCCGGTCACTGTGGAGCTGGCCGCTCCCGAGGTGCCCGCAGAGCCACTTGAGCTGGTGATTACCGTGGAACCGGGTGATATCCGCATGCAGCGTGGGCGATCGGCCAGTATCAATGTCAGGATAGAAAATGCCTTGCCAGGCAACAATATTCGCCTGCGCATGCAGTCAGATCAGCTTAACTGGTACGACGTGGCGATGCGTGAAGAGGGCAGTGGCAGCAACGGTGCAGCGTATTCCTACTACATGCCGGCGGTTGAGGAAGACCTGATGTATTACGTCAGCATTGATGAGCCGGAGGGCGGTGATGGCGGGCAGCGTAGTCGCCAGTATTCCATTACGCTTTACGATCTTCCCCGCGCCGAGCAGATTGATCTGGCCTACATCTATCCCGCCTACACCGGTATCGAAAATCTGCAGGAAGAAGACGGTGGCGATATGGTCGCCCCGGAAGGTACAGAAGTTGCTCTGAATGTGCTGTTTAACAAGGCTGTGCAGCAGGCGGCGATTGTGTTTGACGATGACAGCCGCATTCCGTTGGTGATTGACGGGCTGACTGGCGCTGCCACTCTGACAGTGTCGCGTGACACCGGATATCGCATCATCGCAACCGACTTCGATCAGCTGCAAAGTGAAGACCCAGACGTGTTTTATATCCGCTCCATTCCAGATCAGCCGCCTGTTCTGGCGCTGCACAGCCCGGGTCGTGATCAGGATGTCATGCCCCTGGAAGAGGTCATTCTGCAAGTTGAAGCAACCGATGACTACGGGCTCAGCGAGTTTCAGTTGCATTACAGCGTAGTGGGCACGGACGAACAGGCCATTGATTTTCTGCCCACAGAACAGACTCGTAACATTACCGGCAACCAGATGATTTTTATGGAAGATCTGGCGGTGCAGCCTGGCGATTTTGTCAGTTATTACATGACACTGGCTGACAACAATGGGCTGCGTGGAGCCCAGCAGGTTGTGTCGGATATCTATTTCCTGCAGGTGGTGCCGACTGATCAGGAATTCCGGCAGGCGTCCGCTGGTCAGCAGGGTGGCGGAGGCGGCGGCGGAGGTGGCGGCGATAACAGCAGCAGCGCGCTGGTGACGCTGCAGAAAGACATCATTGCGGCAACCTGGCGGCTGCGTCAGCAACAGCTGACCATGGATCAGCAGCAGTTTGATGACGATGTGGCGGTGCTGGCCGAGTCCCAGCGCGAAGCGATGGAACGGGCGGGCATGTCCATTGAGCGTCTGTCAGAGCGACTGGATTTTGCGGATGACAGTTTTGCCAATGCAGTGACTTTCCTGCAGCGGGCGATTGAGCAGATGGATCTGGCGGCCGCACAACTTGATGCTCAGGCGCTAACAACGGCGATGCAACCTGAGCAACAGGCGCTGCAGATGGTGCTGCGTGCTGAAGCCGAGATCAACCGCACAGACGTTAACTTCCAGCGGCAGGCCGGCGGTGGCGGCGGTGGCGGTGGACAACAGGAGCGCGAAGATCTGCGTGAACTGTTTGACATGGAGATGGGGCAGAACGAGAACCGCTATGAAACGCCACGTCAGGCCGGTGGCGGCCAACAGCAGAACACTGAGGAAAGCAGTCGCCTTGAAGAGCTTGCCCGCCGACAGGAAAGTCTGACCCGTGCGCAGCGCAATCTGGCGCGGCGAATGGAAGACATGGAAGAAGAGCAGCGGCGCCGTGAACTTGAAAGGTTGCGTCGTGAGCAGGAGCAGCTGACAAGCGAACTTGCGCAATTGCAGCAGCAGATGAACACGCGCCAGCAGATGCAGCAGGCACAGAATTCTCAGCAGCAGGGCGGGCAGCAGAGCAATAGCCAGGCCAGTAACGAGCAGATGCAGCGTGCGTTGCAGCAGATGCAGGAAGCTGCTGAAGCGCAGTCACCGGCACAGGCGGCCGCCCGCAGCCAGCGAGCACTGGAAAGTCTGCGCGAACAGCAGCGTCAGATGGCGGAACAGCCACAGAATTCCGCCAATCAGTTGGCACAGAGCATCGCACAGCGGGGTCAGCAATTGATTCAGCAACAACGTGATCTTCAGCAGTCGCTGCAACAACTGGCGCAGGAGCAGGGGCTGGGGCAGACGCGGCAGGCCAGCAGCAACTCAGAAGGTGTGCAGGAACTGGTGCAGCAGCAAGAGCGTAACCGTCAGGAACTTGCGGAGATCGAGCGCATGCTGCGCGCCGTCATTGCGCGCGCGAGCAACGAAGAACAACAACTGTTGTCGCAGGCTCAGCAGGCCAATCGCGCGATCCTGCCGCTGACCGAACAGATGGATACTGCTAATCGTGTGTTAAGAAATGGCATGGTGAATCTCGCCATAGATATTGAGCAGGAAGTTGCGGACGGTTTAAACGAGCTCGACAGAAATCTGCAGGCGCTGGGTGCCGGCGCGCAGACCCCGGCTGCCACCGGTCAGGATCCGGTCATGCAGGCTGCCGCAGACGCCAGTGCCCTGCGTCAGCAACTGGAGCAACTGCAGCAGGAAATCGATGCCCGCGAGGCCGGTCAATCCGGTGAGGCGTCAATTGCGCAAATGCGTGAGCAGTTGGCCCGCTCTCAACAATTGGCCCAGCAACTGGCGCAGCAGCTTGAGCAGGGAGATCAGCAAGCAGGTCAGCCGGGCTCTCAGCAAGCGGGTCAGCGCGGCCAGCAGGCGCAGCAGTTGGCCCAGCCAGGACAACAAGGTCAACAAGGTCAGCCAGGTCAGCCAGGTCAACAGCAGGCCGCTGGCGGTGGGGGTGGACAACTGGCCAGCGGGCCGCTGAACTCTCAGCAACGGATTGGTTCAGGCGGTATTCCAGAAGAGGGTGAGGCTGCTCTGTGGGGCAATGCCCGCTCGATCAGCAGTGAAATCAGCAGCCAGTCGCTTGAAGCGTTTATGAGTCAGCCTGAATTGCTGCGTGGTTTGTTGCAACCGATGATTGAGCTGGAAAGTGATCTGCGCGCGCGCGCTGAGATGGCCCAGATCAGCCAACGGCTGTTCAGTGTGTCCGAAGAGGAGATTCCTGATCAGTACCGATCTTTGGTTGAGTCGTACTACCGCGCATTATCAGAGACTGGGTCGCCCACACAAACGGCGCCCTCGGAATAAGATGCAGTCATCAACCATCGCAATAACCATAAGCAGTAAACGAGAGAGTCAGTAGATAAACGATGAGTTTTTTCTGGGATGCATATGTTTGGGACGCTATTCGTGATGGTCGATTCGACTTCGCTTATGGGCCACATCCATTCATTGCGGTTGTGCTGTTTTTACTGATTCCGCTTGTGGTCTGGTTTGTGTACCGGCGTACCACGCGTCCTGTCACCCGCCGCTGGAAAAACCTTTTGATTGGACTCCGGTCGGCCGTGTTGATGCTGTTGCTGCTGTTGTTGATGCGGCCGGTGATAACCACCTTCGAAGTCAATCCGCAGGAAACCTATCTGGCAGTGTTGGTCGATGACTCCGCCAGTATGCAGATCGGCGATGTTGCGGGTTTTGAATCGCGCCAACAGGCGGTAGCGGACGCACTTTATGGCGAAGGCGGCATTATTGAAGGTCTGGCGGATCGTTATCAGGTACGCACATTCGCGTTTAACCAGACTGTTCGCCGGGTCAGTGGTGCGGAGGATCTGACTGCACAAGGTAATGCCTCCGGTCTCGAACAGGCCATGCGCCAGGTCGCTGAGCAGTTGGGTGGTTTGCCTTTGAGTGCGGTGGTGATGATCAGTGACGGTGCAGACAATGCTGACACCGATCCTCTACTCAGTGCGCGCGACTTTGCGGTGCGCCAGATACCGGTGTTTACCGTTGGCGTCGGCGAGGAACTGATACCGCGTGATGTGGGCATCAGCTCGGTTTCTGCATCAAAGACCCTGTTGGAAAATAGTGTTTTTGACGTGCAGGTTGACCTGAATCATCAAGGCTACAGTGGGCAGGCGCTGACGCTGCGGGTAATGGACGGCGAGACTGAAGTGTCTGCCCAACAGATCACACTGGCCAGTGACGGTACGCGTCGCGTGGAGCTGGAAGTCAGTCCGGAACGCAAGGAACCCATTCTTTACGAGTTGCGGGTCGATGAACTCGATGGCGAAATTGTGTTGCAGAACAATCGTTATCAATTCCTGGTAGACAACAGCGAGCGACCACCACTCAACGTTTTGTATGTGGATGGACACCCGCGTAATGAATTCAAATTTATCCGCCGTGCAGTTGAGAGTGACAGCAGTCTGCGGTTGGCGTCTTATTTGCGAACCGGGCCAGGTCGCTTCTACAGGCAAGGCATTTTGTCCCCGCTGGAACTCAGCGCAGGTTTTCCGACCACGGCTGAAGATCTTTATCAGTACGAAGCGGTGATTCTGGGTGATATTGGCCGTGACTTTTTCACCGATGAGCAATTGTTGACGCTGCAGGAGTTTGTGTCTGAACGTGGCGGCGGCCTGTTGGTTGCAGGCATGCTGGATGATGCCTTTGTGGACAGTGTGGTGGCCGATATTCTGCCGCTGACCCTCAGCCGCTCAGATCTGCTGCCTTCTAATCTGCAAGGCGGAATCCGCCGCGGGTCTCATGCCACCGGTGAGTTGTTTGCACCGCGTTTGACGGCGGCAGGTGAGTTTTCAGAGTTGCTGCGGCTGGACAGTGATGATGCGGTTAACCGGCGGCTGTGGGCAGAACTACCAACATTGCAGGGCATTTACGCCACCGGACGCGCCAAGCCCGGAGCAACGGTGCTGCTGGAACATCCTTCGTTGCAGTATCAGAATCAGGCCTTGCCACTACTGGCGACTCAACGTTATGGCAGCGGCCGCAGCATGAGCATGAATACTGCCAGTACCTGGCGTTGGCAGATGTTGATGTCAGCTGAAGACGAATCACATGAGCGTTTGTGGCGGCAGATGCTGCGCTGGCTGGCGCAGGGCGCGTTGGAAAGAGTCAGCATTAATTTTGACAAGCCGTTCTACAATGCCGGAGACACAGTGAATGTGTCGGTCAAGGTGCTGGATGCCAGTTTCGAGCCGGATAACAACGCCTCGTTGTGGATCCAGCGCACCGACCCACTGGGCAACGCCGTTGATATTGCTATGGAGTGGGATATCAATCAGGACGGCACCTATGTCAGCCGCTTTGAGGCCAGCGACGAAGGTGTTTATCGGGTGCTGGTCGATGTGGCCAGTGCTGCCGGTACCGGTCTTGAGACTGCAAAACCGGCGGCGTTTGTGGTCACCCCGTCATTAAGAGAATTTAATAATGCCGGGCGCGATACCGGTATGTTATCCCGAATTGCCGAGAGCGGCGGCGGTCAGTATTACGATCTGTCAGCAGCCAGACAACTGATCAACGATATCGATCATGTGCCCGGCGCTTATTCCCGCGAAGTTCAGGAAGATCTCTGGGATCGTCCGTGGCTATTGATTCTGCTGATTGCGCTGATGTGTATGGACTGGATGGCGCGGCGGTATCGGGGGTTGTCATGATGCGAGCGTATCAACTGCTGGTTGTGTTGATGCTGGTCTGTTGCGGCAGTGTCTTCGCTCAGACTGAACAAGCAGTGAGTCAGCCTGGATCTGGATCTGGATCTGGTTCTGGATTTGGTTCTGGTTCTGAAGACACGCCGTGGTTCCAGCAAACGCCGGAGAACAACAAATTTGCGCTGATCATTGTGGGAGCCTCTGCCAATGATGAGATCCGCTCGCGGCTGCGCGCTTGGGTGACCGATCTGCACGCCAGTCTGCGTGAAGACTACGGATACGACAGCGACGCCATTGAATTGTTGATCGATGATGGCAGCAATGTGGGAAATGCGGCGTCTATTGTCAGCGGTGGGTCGCGGGTTGCAGATATCGAAGCTGCCATCGAGCGCATCCGCAGCCGCAGTGAAGCCGGTGACCAGTTGACAGTGTTCCTGTTTGGTCACGGCTCCAGTACCTTCGGAGATGCCAAATTTAACAATGTTGGGCCTGACATGACCGGCAGCGAGTTGGCAGACATGCTGTCACCATTAACCGGCATTGACATGGTGATGTTCAACACAACCAGTGCCAGTTTTGAATTTTCCCGCGAGCTCGCCGGGTTAGGGCGCGTAGTGGTGTCGGCGACGCGCTCCGCCGCAGAACGGTATGACCCGCTGTTTGGTGGTTTTCTGGTAGCAGCCTTGCAGCAGAAGCGCGCCGATATTGACAGAAACGCCCGCGTCTCGGTGCTTGAGGCGTTTAACTATGCCAGTGGCCAGGTAGCGCAGTGGTATCGCGACCAGGACAGATTATCAACGGAGAACGCAGTACTGGATGATTCGGGAGACGGCCTGTTTACCCGCGAACCGGGCACAGGCCAGCCCGATGGCTTGCTTGCTGAAATTGCCTACATCAATGTGATCAGCGCCGGCACACAAAAAACATCGGCGGAAGCACTGCGTCTGTCTGCCGAGATGCAAAGCATCGAGCGTGAGATTTTTATCCTCCGCAATCAGAAAGTGAATTATCTGGAAGAGGATTATTGGAACCGGCTGGAAGCTCTGTTGATTGATCTGGCTACCCGAACGAGGAGATACAATGAATTACCCTGATGTTTCCCGTCCCTTCCTGTCAGAGCGCACTGCCGTCAGGCGCGCGGTTCACCGCAGTGCCGCGATTGCCGGATTGTGCATGTTGTCTGTGCTGCCGGTATCTGAAGTTGATATCCCCGGCACACCGCTCAGCCTGAGCCTGCTTAATGCTGCTTGGTCGCAACCAGTCGAGTTATCGGCGCTGGATAATCTGACCCGCGGCAATGAGTTGTTGCTGCGAGGTTCTTATCTGGGCGCTATCGAAGCATTTAATTCAGTTCGTGAGGATGCCTGGCGTGAACAGGCAGCACTGGGGCTGAGCAAAGCCATGGCCATGACCGGACAGTACGATCAGGCTATTGCTGCGGTGCGGGCACTGGTGCGTGATCCGGCGGATACTCCGTTGGTAGCCACACAACTCGCTGAACTCTATCGCATGACCGGACGATCTGCAGAGGCGCAGGAACTGCTGGCTGAGGTAGTGGCGGGTCAAATGAATCCTCCCGTGCGCACTTTGGTGCAGTATGGTCTGGTGCTGGACTTGCGCGGTGAACTGGACGCTGCTGCGGTGCAATACACTGCCGCGCTGGCGCGTTACGACAGTGGTTTGGTGTTTGATTCTGCCGACGTCGGGATGGTTGCGCTGGCCGCGTGGCAATTGGACGAATTTCATGATGCCAATGCCTTGTTTGCGGAAGCTGTGCGTCTGGATTCCAATAATCTGGAAGCATTGACCTTGTGGGGCGATCTGTTTCAGGAAAAATTTAACGACGCCGACGCTGAGACCAACTACAACCTTGCGCTGACCATCAACCGCCGATACACGCCCGCGCTGACTGGCATGGCGCGCATCAGCAGCCCCGAGCGTTATCTGGCCATGAGTCTGGAAGTCAACTCCCGCGATGTTGCAACGCTGGAGACTTACGGGTTGTTGATGGTGCGCAACTACCAGCAGGACGTCGGCCGTGATTACCTGGATCGGGCGCTGGCTGTCAATCCGGAGTCGGTGACTGCCTTGTCGTCACTGGCGGCGCTGGCGGCGATTAATGACGACATGCCGGCATTTGATGCGCTTTTGCAGCGTGTAAATGCCTTCAGCCCGGAGAGCTCGGATTTTTTTGCCAGCGTTGCGGATTATCTTGGAAACAACTATCGCTTTACTGAAGCGGTTGCTTATGCGCGCAGAGCAATTGCCCGTGACCCGAATAACTGGCATGCCCACACGGTGTTGGGCGGCAATCTGGTGCGTCTGGGAGAGGAGCTTGAAGGCAAGCAGCATCTGGAAATGGCCTTTGATAATGACCCCTTTAATGTGATGACCTCAAACATGTTGCAAGTGTTTGATGTGCTGGAAGGTTACGCCACGCTGGAAACCGAACATTTCCGCGCCAACATGAGTCATCGTGATGCACAGGTGTTGTGGCCTTACATGGCGCCCTTGCTGGAAGAAAGCTGGGCAACTCTTGTCGAGAAATACCAGTTTGAGCCGGAAGTGCCTGTGCTTATTCAAGTTTTTGAGCGCACTGAAGACTTTGCCGTAAGATCGGTGGGACTGCCGGATATTGGCCCTCTGGTGGGCATTTGTTTTGGCAAAGTAGTCACGCTGATTTCCCCGGACACGCTCAGTGCGAACTGGCAGGAAATACTCTGGCATGAACTGGTGCACGTGTTCACCTTACAAATGACTCAGAACCGTATGCCACGCTGGTTATCCGAGGGCATTTCCACCTGGGAAGAGCGCCAGGCGCGTCCGGAATGGGGACGCCGGCTTGGGCTGGAACTGGTGCGCGCTGTGGAGCAGGGACAACTGTTGCCGGTGTCCAATCTCAATGAAGGTTTTACCGGTGCAAACAGCAACGCAGATCTGAGTTTTGCCTACTTTCAGTCCTACCTGGTGGTTGAGTACATTGCTGAACAGTACGGTTTTGAAAAGCTGCACGAACTGATTCTGGAATACGCACACATCCGCGACGAGAGTGAGATGTTTGCCAATGTGTTTGAGATGGATATGGTCAGTTTTGATAATGGTTTCCGCGACTGGATTCAGCAGCGTGTGGATCAGATCAATGTGTATGTGCATGTCGAAGACAGCGACGACGAGGGTGCAGGGCACGGCCATGGTGTGCGCGAAAACAACAGTGCGGTGCTGGCGGAACTGTATAACAACGAGTCGTTGAAGCAGCACATGCGCGGTCGTGTTGAGCAACAGCCGCGTGATTTCCAGGCCCATCTGCAGTTGGGCATTGTGCTGTTCCGTGAGGCTGCTTATGACGAAGCCATTTTCCATCTGCAGACGGCTCAAGGGATTTTGCCAGATTATTCCGGTTACCCAAGCCCGTCACTGGTGTTGTCGCAGATTTATGAAGCGCAGGGCAACAACGAGGCGATGATGGAGCAGTTAGCCGTCATGCTGCAAAACCAACAGCATGATTACGCCTCTGCCCTGAAACTCGCTGAAGCTGCGCTGGAGGCGGGTGATACCGGACAAGCCGATTATTATCTGAGTCGTGCGTTGGCGGTAGATCCTTATCAACCGCAGATCCACCGCAGCGGCGCCCAACTGGCGCAGCAATTAGGCGATACCGGTCGCGCTGTTCAGGAATTCGAAGTACTGGTGATGCTGGATCAGAGTGATCCGGTGGATGCGCGAACCAATCTGGCGGGGGCTTACCTGGATAACCAGCAGCTCGATCAGGCGCGTCTGACCGTGCTGCGGGCGCTGGAAACCGCGCCGGGCTACCAGCGCGCGCAAGATATTCTGCTCAGAGCTGTTGAGCGCAGTGGCCAGCCGTCAGAGGTGATCACCCAGCCATGAGCAAGTACCGCAGCAGCCCACAGACAGTGATCAGGGTCAGCATCATGCTGGCCATGACATTGTTGCCGGCTGTTGTTTTTGCTCAGGTTGAGCCATTACAGCCTCCATCGCCACGAGAAATCAGGGCGCCGGATGTCAGCTTGCCGCCAGTGCCGGTGCCGGTGCCGCAGACCCGGCCGCGTGACGGCATGGCCTTCCCTCAGGATTTTGATATCCGCAGTCTGCGCGATGGTCTGGCGATGCAGGGGCAGGACAGGGCGCAGCCCGGACAGGTCAACCGCCCCGAGTTTACCTGGGTACGCGGTCGCTACGAGAATTATCCGGGAGGCCGCGGAGGGCGACGGGGCGGGTGGTGGGATACCGATTTTCCCGATGCCGAACAGAATTTTATGCGCGGCGTGCAGCGTTACACGTTTATTGATACCGACACCACCAGTCCGCGCTGGATGGATCTGACTGATCCCGAGCTGTTTGAACACACATTTTTGTACATGACCATGAAGCGTGTGCCCATTGGCAGTATGCGGACCGGACCTGATTTTAATCCCCTGGAAGTCGAAGCCTTGCGCGAGTTCATGCACCGCGGCGGGTTTGTCATGCTCGATGATTTCTGGGGAGAAGCACATTTTCAGGATTTTCTGATCGAGTTAACCAAAATCTTCCCTGACCGACAATTGGTCAAGCTGGACATGAATCACGAAGTTTTCCGCATGTTTTATGACATTGAGGAAGTGCCGCAGGTGCCGGGCCGCGCAGTGACCTGGGATTACGGCAACGTTACCTTAAACGACCCGCGTTATCCGCCATCCGTTCATGCCATTCTGGATGATCTGGGGCGCGTGATGTTGGTGGCCAATTTCAACTCGGACATGGGTGATGGCTGGGAACATACCTTTCTGGAAATGTATCCCACAGAAATGACCAATCAAGCTTATCGACTCGGTATCAATTATCTGATTTACGCTTACACACATTAAATTTACAGGACACACATATGACAGACACCCACATCATTAATGACACCCCGGTAGCCGGTCTTGAAGACCATGACGATCTGGCGCTTGTCAGAAAGATGCAGTTGGGTCGTGACCAGATGGTGCACGAAATCCGCAAGGTTATTGTGGGTCAGGATTCGGTCATTGAAGAGCTGCTGATTGCGCTGTTTGCTGGCGGGCATTGCCTGGTGACAGGGGTGCCGGGTCTGGCAAAAACGCTGTTGATTAAAACGGTTGCTGACATTCTGCAGTTGAATTTCAGCCGTATTCAGTTCACACCGGATCTGATGCCCTCTGATGTAGTGGGTTCTGAAATTGTTGAAGAAAGTGATGGCCGGCGCAAACTGGTGTTTGTCAAAGGGCCGATCTTTACCAATATCCTGCTGGCAGATGAAATCAACCGCACACCACCCAAAACCCAGTCGTCGCTGCTGGAGGCGATGGAGGAGCGACAAGTCACCGCTGCCGGTGTTACGCACAAAATGTCCAGCCCGTTTTTTGTGCTGGCAACACAAAACCCGATTGAGCTGGAGGGTACCTATCCGCTACCGGAAGCACAGCTTGACCGTTTTATGTTCAAGATGGAGCTGGGTTATCTGACCGAAGAGGAAGAAGTGCAGGTGGTCAGTAGTACGACCCGTGTGGTGGATCGCACCGTATCTCACCCGCTCAGTGGTGAAGACATTCTGGCTTTCCAACGTATCGCGCGCCAGGTGCCGGCCGCACAGGCGGTGGTGCAATACGCCGTGCATCTGGTACATGCAACACGACCACAAAGCCCGGCATCACCGCAGTTTGTCAAAGACTGGGTAACCTGGGGTGCCGGTATCCGTGCCTCGCAGAATCTGGTGCTTGCTGGCAAGGTCAGGGCGCTGCTGCATGGCCGCTACAATGTGTCATTTAATGATATCCGCGCATTGGCGCCCTCTGTACTGCGTCACCGGATACAACTTAATTTCCACGCTGAAGCTGAGCGTATCACCACTGATGAACTGATACGCCGCGTACTGGATACTGTGCGCGCACCAGGCGCATAACATGACGCAAAGCACGAATTTTATCGATCCGTCTGTGCTCGCTACCCTCGATAATCTTGAGATGCGGGCCAGAGTGATTGTGGAAGGATTTATTGCCGGTCTGCACAAAAGCCCCAAGCGGGGTTTTAGTGTGGAGTTCACGGATTATCGTCATTACATCCGTGGTGACGATATGCGCCATGTGGACTGGAAGCTCTATGGCCGGTCGGACAAGATGTATATCAAACAGTACGAAGACGAAACCAACGTACGCTGTTACATCCTGCTCGACAGCAGCGCCTCCATGGCATACGCCTCTGCATCCATGAGCAAACTCGATTACGGGCGCACGCTGGCTTCCGCACTGGCGTACTTTATTATGCGCCAGCGTGATGCAGTGGGGTTGATAACCTTTGATGACAAAATTAAAGACTATATTCCTGCCAAAGCGCGCCAGGTGCATCTGATACGAATTCTGCGCAGCCTGCACGAATTGCAGGCCGGTGGACAAACCAACAGCGTGCGTCCGCTCAGTGAACTGGCGATGACGTTGAATCAGAAAAGTCTGGTAATTCTGATCAGTGACATGCTTGAGGACGAACAGGCCACGATCAAGACGCTGATGCAGTTGCGCGCCATGGGCAACGAAGTGATTGTGTTTCACGTGCTGGATAATCAGGAGTTGTATTTCAACTTTAATGAATCCACTGAGTTTGTAGACATGGAAACTGCGGAAACCCATATCACTTCGCCGCAGGCGATCCGCAACGCGTATCTGGAAAATCTGCAGCGTTACCTCGATGATTGCAAAAAGAAATGTCAGAGCAGCGGCGTGGATTATTGTCTGCTCGATACCTCGCAGCCTTTGGACAAGGCACTAGCCTCGTACTTGTCCCGCCGGACCAGGAGCTCATAAATGGGTTTCCTTACCCCTTTGTTTTTATTGGGTCTGTTGGCTGCCGCCATCCCCATTGCCATACACCTGATTCGCCGCGAGAACCCGCCAAAAGTTATGTTTGGTACCTTGCGCTTTGTCAAACAGACCACCAAAAAACTGATCTTGTTCCAGCAGATTCAGCAGTGGCTGTTGTTGTTGATGCGCGTGGCACTGATCTGCCTTCTGGTGCTGGCGTTTGCCCGGCCACTGCTGTTTCAGGGCGGCATGGCACGGCTCATGGATGCTGAACCCAGATCGGTTGCCATTTTGCTGGATACTTCGTTGAGTATGCGTGTGGGGGAGCGTTTTGAGCGCGCCAAGACGGAAGCACTGCAGGTGCTGGACGGCCTTAATGCCGGTGATGAAGCCGCGGTGCTGACCTTCGCCGATGGCACACTCACAGTCCGTGAACTGAGCAGCGACATAGATGGCTTACGGGCGTTTATTAACGATTTGGATGAGCCGGGTTACGATCGTGTGCGCTTTTATCCAACCTTGCAGCAGGCTGATGACATGCTGGCAGAGTCACAGCATCAGCGGCGCCAGATTGTGATGATTTCAGACTTCAAGGCCTCAGGGCTCGACAGTGATGCGCTGGTCAGTGATGGGCAGTCAGTAGATCAGGATGGCTGGATGTTGGCAGCAGGTACAGGCTTTTTACCTGTCGATGTGGGCGACGAGCGCAGCAGCAACCTGAGCCTGACCGATGTGCGCTCACCTCAGCAACTGCTAGAAAATCAGACAGACTATGAAGTGCTTGCCAGAGTGCGCAGCACCGGCAATGTGTTTCTGGATCGCGGTAATCTGTCGTTGAATCTGCGCACACAGGCGGGCGATGACGTTGTTACCAATAATGCCGGCAGTATTCTGGTGCAATTGAATGAACGCTCCGAGGCGGTGATCAATCTGCCATTAAATCTGGACGCTACCGGCGCGTTTACGGGTGAGCTGGTGCTGTCCGGGGATGATGTAGACCTCGACAATCGTTGGTACTTTTCATTGGATGTGCTGCCACGTATGCGTGTGTTGGTGGTTAACGGTGATCCTTCAGCTGACTGGTATGACGACGAAGCGCACTGGTTTGTGCTGGCGTTGCAGGGTCTGGAAAATTCTCCCTTTGACGTCACCTCAGTGACGGCTGATGCACTGACGGTGCCGCAGATTCGCGAACATGATGCGGTGGTGTTGCTAAATGCTGCTTTACAAGACAATCGGCTGCTTGCTGAACTGCAGACCTTTGTGACTGAAGGCGGCGCGTTGTTGCTTGCGCCGGGCAATCGGGTAACAGCCAGCGAGTTTAATGATAGTTTTGCAGGCATCACGCCCGCCACGCTGATCTCGTCCGAAGAATTGGCTACCAATGATTACCAGTTGATTGCGGATGTGGATCGCCGACACCCTGCGCTGCGCGCACTTAATGTCGACTTTGGAGCACGTTTTCAGGGGTACTGGCTGACGGCGCCGGGTTCTGACTCTGATGTGTTAATGCGTTTTGATAATGGGTCTCCAATGCTGGTGGAAGCTCAGGCAGGCGAGGGGCGCAGCATGCTGCTCAGCTCATCTATGGATCTGGCCTGGAGTAACTTTCCGCTTCAGGGTTTATATCTGCCGTTTGTACATGAAGTGCTGACGTATCTGATTCAACCGCCACAACGCGAGCGCGCGTATCTGGTGGGTGACATGATTGATCTGAGCAGTTTTATGTCAGCTGATAACACCACGCTTGAGCTGTTTGAACCAGACGGAGCTCAGGTGCAATTGACCCGGGACAATCCGTTTTATCAGGCACGTATGCCAGGGTTTGTGCAGCTGGCGGATACCACGCTGGCCATCAACATTGCGGCGGAAGCAGCCAGTTCACGCCGTGCTGACATTGCGGCCCTGACCGATGCCATCATCAATCCGGAAACCACACCCATGGTGTCGGAGCAGGTCAGGACCGCGCAGTTGATCGCCGACATCGAGCAGCCTCAACGTCTGTGGTGGTGGATAGTGTTGTTGGTGATGCTGTTGTTGCTTGTCGAAGCGTGGGTGGCTAACCGAACTTACCGTTAGCACAACCGTAAGCGCGACCTTTTAGTAGAAGAACGCCGCTGGAATTGCGAACTCATGTTCGACTTCCAGCGGCGTTTTTTTCTGGCACTCTTACTTGTTGAAGGCTGGTTTGGAGCGACGGAACAAAGCAATAAAGGACTGCTGGTACTCACGCAGCCTGTATGGCAAGGCCAGCAATGCCGGGGTAACAATCAATGTCAATACCGTGCCAAAGGCCAGTCCGAACACTACTGCATTGGCTAGTTGCATCCACTGAGAAGCCACCGGTCCGCCAAACTCAATTTCCGCGCCTGCCAGATCAATAGAGATGCCCAGCGCCAGTGGCAGTAGTCCGAATCCGGTGGTGAATGTCGTCAGGAACACAGGACGTAAACGCTGCACACTCGTCTGCACAATCACATCCGTTAAGCTCCAGTCCGGGTGATTCTGGCGCAACACATTATAGGTATCGATCAGGATGATGTTGTTGTTAACAATAATTCCAGCCAATGCCACCACCCCAACACCCGTCAGAATGACACTGAAGGTCTGGCCGGTGACCAATAACCCGAGCAACACACCCGTGGTCGACAACAAAACCGCCGAAAGAATTAGCAAAGTTTGATAGTAGTTATTGAACTGGGTTACCAGAACCACCGCCATCAATGCCAGTGCCAGTACAAAGGCAAAGCTCAGGAAAGCCATTGACTCATCCTGCTCTTCGTTAGCTCCGCGGAAGCGGTAATTGACGCCCGGTGCCAGCGGATTGACTTGCAACCACTGCTCCAATTCACTGACTTTGGTGTCAGTGATGACGCCAGGTGCCGGATTGGCGCGCACATAAACAACGCGTTCGCTATCAACACGCTGAATGGAGCTTACGCTGGGCAATGGCTCACGGGTAATGAAGCTGCTGATGGGCACCAGCCCGCCGGGTGTATTGATGCGGATGTCATCAATCTGTTCGATGCCCCGATACTCCTCAGGGTAACGCACACGGATTTCAACTTCCTCTTCACTGTCATCAGGACGGTAATCTCCCATCAGCACGCCATTGGTCAGCAACTGAATTGCTGTACCAATCTCCTGCATACTGGCGCCTGACATGGCTGCACGGGCGCGATCCACTGTGATTTCCCATTCAATGCCGGGCACTGGTGTGGTGTCGTCAACGTCGATCAGTCCTTCCATGCCGCTTTCCAGATGATTTCTGACCCGACGCGCTTCTGATATTAACGTTCGCAGGTCTTCACCATAAAACTCGAGTTGCAACTGCTTGCCCACGGGTGGGCCTTGTTCAGGTGTGGAAATTTCGCCACGAATACCAGGCAGATCGGCTATTGCTTCACGGTATAAGTTTTCAATGTCAAAGCCGTTAATGTCGCGCTCACGGCGGTCGGTAAACTCAAGGAAAATTGTTCCCACCAGATCAGGTGCGGCGCCCATACCGCCGCCCATACTGCGGCTGGCGCCCGACTGAGTGACGATGCTCTTATAGTAGCCAACTGCCTCGATGCGATCCTCGACCTGGGTAACGATGTCGCGGATCTCTTCCGGCGAATAGTTGCCGCGTGCAAAGATTTGCACACGCGTCTGACTCGGGTCTACGCTGGTAAAGAATTCAAACCCCCGGCCCAGCATCACATAAGCAAATACGATACTCACCAGTACGCCGGTCGCGCCCAGGAAAATCACACCCGGATTACGGATGCCAAAGCGCAGTACACCAACATAGGCGCGCATTGGGCCTTTGAACTCAGTGATCAGCGTGTCGTCATTTTTAGAGATATCGATATCTTTATGCGCGGTCCGGCTGCCAACAAACGATCCAATCAGCGGTGCAAACAACAGCGCGTAAAGCAGCGAACCGATTAATACAGCAAATACCGTTGTAGGCAGATAGCTCATGAACTCGCCTGCAACACCTGGCCAGAACAACAAGGGCAGGAAGGCTGCCAGTGTGGTCAGCGTTGACGAGATAATAGGCCAGAACATGCGATTTACAGCTTCTTCGTAGGCATCAGCCCGGTTGTAACCTTCGGCCATTTTCCGGTCGGCGTACTCCACAAGGACAATCGCACCGTCAATCAGCATCCCTAACGCCAACAGAAGTCCGAAGATCACCATAAAGTTATAGGTGTACCCCAATAACGAAATGATGATAAAGGCAAAGAAGAAGCAGAAGGGCACACCCATCGCCACCAGAATGCCTGAGCGCACGCCTACCGCAGCCACCACCACCAGCATAATCAGCGCCATCGCTGAGAGCATATTGCCCTGCAGACTGGAGTTCTGCTCAATCACCAGGGGAATGGTATTGTTAAGGTAAGTGATCTCAACGCCCGGAGGAATCTGTGTACGCATTTCGCGCACAATCACGTCGATGTTATCCATGGCCTGAATCAGGTTGGCACCCTTACGCTTTTGTACATCAAGGGAGATCGCCTGATCACCATTGGCATACGCATAACGCTCGGCATCTTTAAACGTGCGGCGCACATCTGCAACATCACTCAGCACCACGGCACCTGAGGCGTTGGCGGCAATCGGCAGCTGGAACAGATCATCTGCAGTTTCAATGAGACCAGGCACCTTGATGGCAAAGCTGCCTTCACCGGTGTTCAGAATGCCCGCAGGAATCAAGCGGTTATTGCTGGTAACTGCCTGCACAATCTGGGCGTTGGTGATGCCATAGGTTTCCAGTTTGCGCGGGTCGATGACCACTTCCAGCAATTCTTCGCGAGCACCAATCATGTCCGCGCTCAGAATCTCCGGAAGATTCTCAATTTCACGTTGCAGGACTCTGGCTATCTGCAGCTTGGTTCGTTCAGAGACACCTTCGCCACCCAGCGCGATCTGCACAACCGGCACGGTTGCGGCGGATACTTCCTGAATAATGGGTTCTTCCGTATTGGCGGGGAATCGCGCCTGAGCGCGGTCCAGCGCTGAGCGGATGTCATTAAGAGCAAAATCCGCATTAAAGCTGACATCAAACTCGGTGATGATGGTGGCGCTGCTCTCACTGGAGAACGAACGGATTTCAGTAATGCCATCTACATTTTTGAGTTCAATTTCCGTGGGTCTGGCCAGCAGACGCTCGGCATCCTCAGGGGAGATCCCCGGGTGGATGATAGTGGTGATGATAATTGGCACCGTGACATCCGGGTTGAGTTCAACCGGGATGGCCCGGAAGGACAAAAACCCGGCCAAAATAATGACACCAAAAATTGTCAGCGTAGTTCGTGCCCTGCTGCGTGCTGCTCTGTAGTAATTCATAGACGCGACCAGTCGGAATTTGTGCGAACGGTTTGGCCGGGGAACACCAGTTCCTGACCCAGGGTTATCAGCGTTACCTCAGCAGGTAAACCGGTGACCCAGAATCCGGGAGTGCCCGCCTGAGTACTTTCCCCGACGATGGTAACGGGGTGAAATGTCACGATGTTGTCGTGGATCGCTTTCACACCCACCACCCCGGCATCATCAAGCGTAATGGCGGACGGAGGAATCATGGTCGCAGTGATGTTGGACGCCGCCACCATAATTTCGGTACTGATACCTTGGCGAATGGGTTCCTGACCTGAATTGAGCTCGACTTCAATGCGATAGCTGCGTGAAACCGGATCAGCAGCGCGTGCGATATAGGTCAGTTGGCCGGAGACCC
The DNA here is from genome assembly GCA_947458495.1 of Gammaproteobacteria bacterium. Classification (GTDB taxonomy): domain Bacteria; phylum Pseudomonadota; class Gammaproteobacteria; order Pseudomonadales; family Pseudohongiellaceae; genus Pseudohongiella. The sequence continues at coordinate 19,292 of CANHAR010000019.1, forward strand.
GCTGCCCGGTCACCAAAATACCTTCGACGGAGTTGCCGGGGATCAGTTTGCTGACATTCTGCTCGGGCACCTGACCGATCAGCAGCATGGGCTGATCATCGAGCAAAGAGCCACACTGTCCACCGACGTTGAGGTAGTCACCGACTTCAACAACGCGTGTTTCAAGAATTCCACTGAAAGGCGCACGCACTTTTGTGCGGTCCAGCGACAGTTCGGCGCGTCCGACGGCGGCCGTTGCTGAATCCAGCGCTGACTTCAGTTGGGCAACGGCCACTTCAGACACCAGATCGCGTTCACGCAGGCCTAATGACCCTTCGTACTCGAGTCTCGCCTGTTGTTCACGGCTGCGGGCTTCCTGCAATTCCGCTTCGCGGTTATCTACCGCAATTTCGCAGAGCACATCACCACGATTGACTCGCGCGCCGCGCGCCACCGGCGTGGCGGTCACCCGGCCACCGGCTTCAGCGAGGATTTCAACGTGACGGAATGCCTGGGTAACACCGCGGACATTAACGGTTTCGGTATAGGTGCTGGCTTGTACCTGACTTACCAGTACAGTAAATCCGTCTGCACCAGCATCCACAGGGCTTCCCGCCGCAACAGCGGTAACGGTTCTGTCTGTTTCAGGCATTGCGTATCTGTCTTCGACAACCACTACGTCTTCACGTGGCAGAAACATCCATACAACCAAAAAGATAAGCAGGCCGGTTGCGACCCAGTATTGTTTTTTCACTTAGATAAAGCTCCGCTGTAGAGTGCAGTCTTGCAGTTATTGCAAATCATAGTCTGAATGGATTTCAGTTATACGAACGATGCGACACTCAGTCCGGATATCGGGTCGAGTGTCGCAAATACCAAGGGCAGACGAAGGGAAGTTAATTATTTTTGTATGGTTATGGTTGTCAGCGATCCCTCTGGCTAATCCTTGGCGGGAATCTTGTGCTAATCAATATGGCGGCTTTATATCATGCGCCTTGCGGGGAGCCTGAGTGCCGAAAGTCATAAAAGCCTTGCATAAATGTTTTATCAATCAAGCTTGTAGCGTTGCATATTGACTTGCATCTGGCTTGTTTTTGGTCAGATTGTGTGTCAACCGGCCACGGGTTTTTTCTGTAGTTTCCGCTGTAGAGTGCGCCTGTGCATTTTTAACTGGCGTGCGGTTTCTGAAATATTGCCATCATTCTCCAGCAGTACTTTCTGTATGTGTTCCCATTCCAGTCTGCGAACTGACATTGGCTCCTGGAACTCAGGATCATGCTCATCATGGTGGGTGTTGTCTTCAAGTGCAGCCAGAATCTCATCGATATCTGCGGGTTTGGCGAGGTAATTGTCTGCCCCAAGTTTTATGGCTTCGACGGCGGTTGCGATGCTGGCATAACCGGTCAGCATCAATATGCGGGCCGCAGGATTGCGTGCCCTCAACACAGGTATCAGCTCCAGTGCTGAATGTCCCGCCAGATTGAGATCCACAATAGCGTAGGCTATCGGATGTGAATTGATCATTTCCCGTGCACTGACTATGTCAGTCGCCAGTGCAACCTCATATCCGCGTCTTGATAATGCACGTGAGCTTACACTGGCAAATACCTGATCATCCTCAATAATCAGCAGCGATTTTGCGTTGATATCCTTGCTCATGGTTGATGTTCACCTGTTGGTTTACCCTCGGTCAGCGGCAAATGGATTCGCGTGAGCGCACCGGCACCGGCCACATTAAACATCTCGATACTGCCGCCGTGACGCTGAAGGGTCGAATTGGCGAGGAAAATTCCCAGTCCCATACTGCCTTCCCGGGACGAAATAAAAGGTTCACCCATGCTTTCCATCACCTCGGCGGGTATGCCGCTGCCATCGTCCTGGACCTTGATCAGCGCTGTGCCAGCCTTTGTATCATCGATACCGCAATGAACAGTGACCAGTGAATGTGCTGCACGAATGGCGTTTTCAATGATGTTGATCAGTGCGTGCCTGATGGTGATGTCAGCGGGAATCCATGTTTCACGACAGTTTTCATCAATGCTGAAGTCGATACGGGCGCGTGGATGGATATTCACAATATAGTCGCGTACCGCATCATGCAGAGAACTCATACGCATGTGGTCATGTTGTTGCTGATCGGCTTTATGGTAGAAGCGTGTGAGTTGATCAAGTGACTGTTTACATCGGACCACTTGCTGACGCAACAGGTGGATATCCGCTTTTATGGAGGCGTCACGTAATTCATCGTCGGTGAGCCCGTCGAGTTCTGATAACAGGACAGCCATGGTGGATAAGGGTGTCCCCAAAGCATGCGCAGTGCCGGCGGCCAGCGATCCGATGGCTACCAATTGCTCGTTTCGCAATTCATTCTCGCGGGATTTGGCCAGCGTCAATTCGCGACTGCGAATCGCGGCTGCCATGCGACTGACAAAGGTAGTGATCAACGCTGCGCTGACCACAAAGGTGACCCACATACCAACCAGATGTAACTGGAAATTGGGCATGTGTTGGCTGTGTTCATCACTGATAATGCCGTATGCCAGAAACGCTGTGTGGATCAGAATAGCCAACAGCGCAAACAAATGAGCCCACAGGCTGCGTAACAAGGTTGCGCCCACCGCCAGCAGTACCAGCAGATATGAAATCAGTGGATTGCTGGATCCGCCGGTGTACATCAGCACAATGCTGGCAAACACAAAGTCCAGTGCCAATTGCACGACCAGTTCACTGTGGCGAATAACGTCTGCATGAGTCACACGCCAGTAGCCGACCATGACAGACAGCACCACACCGGTCAGGACGATTGCAACTGGAATCCAGGGAAGCGCCAGCGGTGAAAACACATTAAACAACAAGGCGCCGGTAACGCTGCTGCCTGCGACCAGCATGCGCAGCCCCAGCAGTCGCTGCAAGCCGATGCGCGGCGCGCTGCGTGAATCCGCACCACTGTCGGGAAATAGGCTAAACAGTCGTATCAGAGTGGTTTTCATCATGTTCTGGATTCTACCGTATAATGCGCCGCATGATGACTGCTGACAAAACAAAGAATAACCATGCGTCGTGGATTTTTCCGCTGAATGTGTACGCCAGTCTGTTACAGACACTGTCAGGACGTTCGCCCTGGCTGGTTTACGGCGAAATGTCTGCTCAAGAGTTGGAAAAATTACAAGGTCTGCCTGCCTCTGCAGCAGGGCTGGTCAATCGCGC
>CANHAR010000020.1 GCA_947458495.1 Gammaproteobacteria bacterium
GCGATGAATGAGGTGACGCTGACAAATCCAGCAATAATCGCAAGGGTGCGTAATGCTGGCCGGAACGCGGCAACCAACAAAAACACGCCCAGCAGTCCAAAGAGTACGGCGCGGTGGCGCATCAGAATTTCAAGGTTGGGTTCGTTTATTAGAATGCCGTACAAGGTAGCCAGTTGTTCGTTGCCGATGACGCCGGTAACGGGCATCAGGTGGATGATGCCAACAACTGCGATCAGAGTGCCGATTACTTTTTCCATGTTGTGTGTGCTCGGGGTTGTTTGGTCCTTGATGAGTGTAGTGGGTTGTTGGAGAAAAGTGGTAATTGGGGTGGTAAGCATCCCACTATTTAATTGTGGGTTACAGTTTGAGTGTTCTGATTCTTTAGCAATTGGTTTCTTCAAGGGACTTATTTGATTCTGCTAGCCTTACCCCAGGATTCACACCTGCCTGGTAAACCTGCATTTCGGAAATGCACTACACCCAACAAATCGTCCACCAGCATTGCTGCCCTTCCTTGCGACTCGCGTCACAAGGCTGGAGCCGCATTGCGGGCAAGTGTCTTGGGAAACACTGTCTGCAAATTCCGGTGGGGTTCTGAAGGGACTGCCGGGTACAGCAGATTGGACCGAGGGATATTGATGGTGTTGAACGGATTTAATCAACTGCAGCAGGGCTGGGCCATCAACAAGGTCAATGGGTTTGTTAATAGCGAAGACTTTTGCCTCTTGGGTGAACGTGCCGGATGTAATGATGGACACCTGACTGGCACTTTCGGCGATGAGTATGCCGTACATCTCGCGGATAACTGACACACTGACTTTTTGTGCGCGCCATTGTTTGCATTGAACTAAGTGAAGTTGGCCATACCGGACAAGGCGTATATCAATGCCACCGTCAGCGCCGGCCGTTGCATTTTCTTCGACGGTGTACCCTTGTCTGCGGAAGGCTTCTGCAACCAGTTGTTCAAACTCGCGCCAGGACAAGGATTTGATTGTGTCGACGTCGCGTTGGGCGTCCAGTCGCAGTCGTTTCTTGCGGCGGCCAAACCAGGAAATGGGTGCGGGTAGCAGGAATATCAGTGCAATCCATGGGGCGAATTGAGGTAGTACCACGGCGGCTGCACTCAGGAGCGGGCTTTCGGCCACCATCCCGGGGATCACAACGGTCATGACTATGTAGACTGTTGCGGAGACAATGACACTAACCCACCAGGGGAGGAGGACCAGATGTTCGAGGATGCTTTCGTCACGCCTGGGCATAGGAAGTTGCCTTGTGATTTCTGTGTATCAACTTGAGTTTGTTATAGATCGCCGATAATCTGACGATGCACTTCAATATGCTCATTCAAGCTCTTTGGGTTTAACCAGATACGAATGTAACCATTTTTATAGTCATAGGAGATTGCGTTTGCATCCAGCAACTCCTCGACAGCAGTCCTGTGCTCCTCCGACACTTTGTATTGCACAGATGATTGTTTATTGCCGCGACGAGCAACCCCCATTTTTCTTGCACCACCAATGAATACTGTCGCGCCGTTTTTTCGATGGTTAATTCGATAGTCAGAAAATTTGTTTGCTATCAGTGGTGTTAGTACTTCGATAACTTGTGCGGTCTCGGGTGATTTACCTTTCAGAAATTCGAACCCGTGTAGAACCTCTCCCTCTTCTTCGATGTCTGGCTCTTCAAAACTGTCTATAATTTTTGTAAAAATCATAGATACATCGTCGCCCACACGGTACATGTTTGCCTGTATACCAATTATTGGCACGCTGTACGACAGCAAGTTAATGACATTATAGAAACGTGTATTTATTCGCTCTGCGACGAGTATGGCCGTATGCTGCCGCTTTGGCCGCTTCTTCTTTTCGATATCCCAGTACTCAATTGTCCTGATAATATGGGTCTCGTCAGTTTCACCTAACATTACTTCGATTTCATAAAGCTCGTCGTCCACACCTTTCATAAGAATATCCAGTCGTCCACCGGATGACTGCTTCTTTTCCTTTGATACAAGCTCAATATCGCCTAAGCCAAGACATGATGGATTCTTGCAAATATATTCTTGCAACCAGTATTCATCAAAACCGTGATCTCTGATCGACACTAACTCTAAGGTTGTTATCTGTTTCAATTGTGTGTTTCTCCTAGGATCACGGGGGTTAAAATTAATTTTCAGGTAGTTCATTCAATAAAAATTTACCGGCTAAAAATCTGGCCAGTTTAAAATAAAAATTTCCTACAACCTCAGATTACTTTTGCCTGAATATTGTGTTTTTAAAAATTACTTTATTGAACGCGCTGGAAAGTACCTAACTCTGTTTGGGCTGTATCATTTCCTGTCATGGTATACCGCATCGTCATACCCCTTGCGATGCCATCAGTGTAAGTTACTAATACCGTATTGCCTTGAACATCATATGTAACTTTTTCAATAATTCCGAGGGCTTCAGTTTCTCCTGGCCTGAATTGAATTGTCATCGGAATTAAACCTCCCATGCGCCACGTCCCTTCAAGCGGGCCGGGCCCATTATCTGTGCATGCAGCGAGAATCAGCAGCGACAGCGTAGTAAAAATGTAGATCAGCTTTTTTTTCATGTTTTATTTCCCTGGTAGTTTTAAATTGCGCTATTAAGAATTAACAAAAGCTACTCGCCCGTTTTTTTGCTGAGTCAATGTGATGGTTTTTCTGTGGATAGTCATCGCGGGTACTTCCTGTGTGGGCTTGGTAAAAAAAATGCCACACCACCTTGGCATCTATCCGGGTTAGAGCCCGCATCAGGTTTTCGTCGCTGGAGATCCGCCCTAAACCCGCCCCCCCACTCCCTTGAACTTCTCCACAAACGCCGCGATTTTCTGGAACACACTTTGCTTTTTGCTCAGGTATAGCGGGTTCAGCGGGCTCATCTTGGGCAGAACAGTATTCAGCTCCGTGCCACTGTCGCTGGCAAATTCACGCTTTAGCGACGTAGTGATATAGCGACGCGCGGCTTCTTCATTCAGATTCTCGGCGCTGATCAACTCTTGAGCTTCACGCTGTTGCTCCGCTTGGGCAAAAGTGAAAAACGCATCAATCACGCTGGCCTTGTCGCCAATCTGGTCGAGGTCAGTCTGATTGATAAAGTCCACCAGCAAGCTCTCTTTGGCGCGGTTGCCGAGGCTGCCGCGAATCACGCGGCGCACTTCATCTACAAGGTCCGACTTGCTCTTGATCTTCTTGTTGTGCTCGAAGATCAGCTCCAGGATGTAATCCAGATTGATTTCCTGTGACTTGAGCAGATCCACCTCAAAGACCACGTCATCCCAGTCAATGGTGGACTTGTCGTTGTCAGCTCCCGCCTTTTCGCGGCGCAGCCAGTCGCGCACATCGTTGTAGGTCGAGCGGTAATCCTGAATTTTGCGATCGGTTGGGACTTTGATGGTTTGCAGTGCACGCAGATCGTCATCGGTCAAATAGTGCCTGGCCTTAAACGCCTCCACCGCTGCCGGGTCGTTTAGGTCGACGCTTTGCAATTCTTTCAGGCTGGCAAACTCGTCGTAGTTCTGCAGTATGTTCTCGACGCGCAAATATTCACCAAACAGTTTGGCGAACACCTTTTTGTCGGCTTCCTTTTCAATGGCGGCGGGGTCAGGGAAGCGCGTTTCCAGCTCGTTGACCACCTCCACAAAACCACGCCGCGCTTCACCGGTGACGATATCGGTGAAGCCTTCCATGTATTCCTTGTAGCTTTTCTCCAGCACCACGTTCTTGGTGTTCTTGTCGCCAAACAGGGTGATGGCGTCGATGGTTGCCTGTTCCAGATCGCGGAAGGTGACGATATTGCCGAAGGTTTTGGTGGCATCGTAAATGCGGTTGGTGCGTGAGAAGGCCTGCATCAGGCCGTGGTAGCGCAGGTTCTTGTCCACAAACAGCGTGTTGAGCGTGGGCGCATCAAAGCCGGTCAGGAACATGCCCACCACAATCAGCAGGTCGATTTCTTTGGCTTTAACCTGTTTGGCCAGGTCGCGGTAATAGTTCTGGAAGCCATCGCTATCGACGCTGTAGTTGGTTTTGAACAGCGCGTTGTAGTCTGCGATGGCGGCGCTTAGAAATTCTTTGGCGCTAGAGTGCATTGCAGAGACATCAAAGCTCTCGTCCAGAATGTCGCCGACCGCGTCCTGCTCTTCGTTGGCAGCGAACGAGAAAATGGTGGCCACCCTCAGCGGTTTGTTTTTTTCGCTATAGGCGCTGCCCTTTTGCAGTTCCCTGAAAGACTCGTAGTACAGCTTGGCGGCATCCACGCTGCTGACGGCAAACATGGCGTTGAAGCCCTTGCTCCTGTTATCAGTGGCTGCCTGCAGGCGGTGGGTTTTCTGGCGGAAATTGTTGAGGATGTACTGGGTGATTTCGCGGATGCGGTCGGGGTGCAGCAAGGCCTGTTTGTTCTCCGCCGCGCTGAGCTTTTTCTCGTCTTGTTCGGTTTCGATGGCTTTAAACTGCGGGCGCACATCGTTGTAGTCCACTTTGAACTTCAGAACCTTTTCGTCGCGAATGGCATCGGTGATCACATATGCATGCAGTTCGCGTCCAAACACGCTGGCGGTGGTTTCAGCGCCGAGCGCGTTCTCGGGGAAAATCGGCGTGCCAGTAAAACCAAATTGATAGAACTTTTTGAATTTCTTCTTCAGGTTCTTCTGCGCCTCGCCAAACTGGCTGCGGTGGCATTCATCAAAAATGAACACCACTTGTTTGCCGTAGATGGGCAGGTCGGTTTCGCTTTTCATCAGGTTGTTGAGTTTCTGGATGGTGGTAACAACAATCTTGTTGTCATCCTTCTCCAGGTTTTGCTTCAGGCCGGCAGTGGAGTTAGAGCCATTCACGCTGTCGGGTGAAAACCGCTGGTATTCCCTCATGGTCTGGTAGTCCAGATCTTTGCGGTCTACCACAAAGAAGACTTTGTCGATGAAGTCCAGCTCGGTCACCAGCCGCGCGGCTTTAAAACTGGTCAGCGTTTTGCCTGAGCCGGTGGTGTGCCAGATGAAACCACCGCCCTCTATATTGCTCCAGCTCTTGGCCTGATAAGCACTCTTGATCTTCCACAGAATGCGTTCGGTGGCGGCAATCTGGTAGGGGCGCATCACCAGCAGGGTGTTGCTGACATCAAACACTGAGTAGTGCAGCAGGACATTGAGCAGGGTGTGTTTCTGGAAGAGTGTGGCGGTGAAGTCTTTTAGGTCCTTGATCAGGCTGTTGTCTGCCTTCGCCCAGTTCATGGTGAAGTCGAAGCTGTTTTTGTTGCGTTGGGTGGTGTTGGCAAAGTACCGGCTGTCGGTGCCATTGGTGATCACAAACAGCTGTAAATACTTGAACAGGGAATAGTCGCTGTTGAAGCTTTCTTTGCTGTAGCGGTGTACCTGATTAAAGGCTTCACGAATCGCTACGCCGCGCTTTTTTAATTCCACCTGTACGAGTGGCAGGCCATTAACGAGAATCGTCACGTCATAGCGGTTGGCGTGGCTGCCGGTCTGCTCAAACTGTTTGATCACTTGTACTTTGTTGCGGGCGATGTTTTTCTTGTCGAGCAGGTAGATGTTCTGGATGTGGCCGTCGTCGAAGACAAAGTCGTGTATGTAATCATCGTGAATCTTGCGGGTTTTCTCGACAATGCCGTCGCTGGGTTTGTCGAGAAAAGTTTCCACAAAGCGCAGCCATTCGCCATCGGCAAAATGCACTTTATTAAGCGTTTGTAATTGCAGGCGGACATTGGCGAGCAAGGCGTCGGGTGCGTTAAGAGCGGGCAGGTATTCGTAACCCTGATTTTGCAAATCCTGAATGAACTCGCGCTCCAGATCGCTTTCGCTTTGGTAGCTTTCTGCGACCTTCCATTCCGGGGTGTATCTGTCCAGAACGATGAAGTTGTTGGATTCGGCGATGGGTTTGTAGTCCGTCATGGTGCTTCTCAACTATCCGCTTTTATCAAAATAAAGTGCTCGACCAGTCGAATCATCAATTTCTTTTGATCGGGCTGGCTTTCAGCTACCAGCAGTGCAAGGGCGACCAGAGTGTTGTCATTAATCAGCTGCTCAACGGGCTTGGCCAGCAAATGCTGGTTCATTCGTAAATACCACAAAAACAAAAATGAGCCGCTGCGCTTATTACCATCCGACAAGGGATGATTCTTGATAACAAAATACAACAGATGTGCCGCACGGCTCGCCACATTGGGGTAAAACAGGTCATCGCCAAAACCCTGCTCAATCGTCGCGATAGCCGATGCCAGACCATCGCCGCGCACCTGCCCGAACAGTTCCGTGGCCTCGCCCTCTGGGTTGACCAACTGCTGGTTTGCCAGGGTGCGTGACAGCAGTGTAACGGCCTGCTCAAATTCGATGCCAAGCTCTTGCAAGCGATGCTGGTTGAGAGTGTAACCTGCCACCAAATGTTGTTTGAGAGTGCGGGTGGCCCACTGGCGGAACTGTACACCGCGCCGGGACTTGACCCGGTAACCCACGGAAATGATTACATCCAGATTGTAGTAATCCACCTGATAGGTCTTGCCATCGGCAGCAGTTGTTGCATTTTTTGCAACAACTGACGGACGATCCAGCTCGCCCTCTGCAAACAGGTTGCGAAGATGGCGGGAAATCACCGATTTATCCCGGTCAAACAGCTCCACCATCTGGTCTAGACTGAGCCAGACGGTATCTTGGTCCACAGCCACGCTCAACTGGGCCTGACCGTCAGCGGACTGGTAGATCTCGATGCTGTTGGTCATGAGTACCTCCTTGTTTAATCGCACGGTGGTGAACGCGACATTCTGTAACGGGTGTTTGTGCATGGCGCTAACGTCAGGCATCGAGCCATTTCAGGCCGCCGCCTCGGCATCAGGTTTAGGGAAACTTAAGAGCAAATCGCGGTAATACTCGTATTGCTTCTGGCGCAGTTCGATTTCGCGCGGGAGGCCTTCGGTGAGAGAGTTGGTCAGGGCATCGAATTTGTCGAGGATGGCGACGATGCGGGCTTGTTCGGCAGGAGGCGGAATGGGGACTGAAACTTTATTTAGCGCGTCATACGAAATGAAAGGGTGGGATGCACTCTTCGCCATAGAGTTAAAGTCTTGCTTTAGTAATTGATAATAAGCGTATTTTGGATGAACAAGCTTATTTATTAATTTACAGATTACACCGTTATAAGTAACGAAATGCTTACCCGCACCCCAATTAACGATACCTGCATATGCTCCAATATGGCCAATTACAGGGGAGTCCTCGCTATTGAACTCATTGTGAGAGCCAACGATGCCATTGCTACCATAAACAGGATACTCGCCGCCTAATGTTGGTATGGTATTACCCATCCCATATTGAAATTTATACACTTCCCCCAACGTCTTCCACTCAACTTCCCGCTCTTCAAAACTCAACAACTGGTCGCGGTAGTAGTTGTATTGTTTTTTGCGAGCGGTCAGCTCGGCGGTCAGCTCGGCGGTCAGCTCGGTGAAGGTGTCCAGTATGCGGACGATTTCGGCCTGGATTTCAAGCGATTTTTTGGGGTTGTCTGGGCAGGGGATGGGGAACATGAATCTTCTAAAGCCATCCATATCCACAGATGCAAAGCTGGACATAGTTGTATTTTTCTTGCACCACTCAGCCAATAAAAAGCAGTAGTAATAAATGAATTTAATATCAAAGTTATCGACGTAGCATGACTTTAAAGCCAAACAAGTAAACCTTTGATTAGCCAGATGCGGAATTGTAATTAGAGCGTGTTCACCAATCGTCGCAGATGTTGCGATAATGATTGACTGAGCAGGAAAGAGTTTTCCACCTTTTACCGCGCTTACCGAAACCTTCTGAAGTGAATCGCCGAGTATCTGACCGTTTTCGCGGATGTCTTCCATTCTGAACCAAGGGATGGTGCCATCCATCCAGTACTCATTAGTAGATTTTGATGGCGTATAACCATTCTTCAGATGGAATATTTCTGAAACGGACTTCCACCGCACCTCAACCCCATCCAGCAACTTTTCCAAGTAATTCGGGCCGCTCATGCCTCCAGCTCCTCGCCTTCAATCTCCGCGACAATGGCATCAATGTCTTTGCGTAGCTGGTCGATCTTGGCGACTGTGGTACGCAGCTCAGCATTGAGCTGGGCAATATCCACCACCGCTCGGTTGTCCTTGGCCTCGACGTAGCTGCTGACGGACAGGTTGTAATCGTTCGCCGCCACCTTCTCAAACGACACCGATTGGGCAAAGTGCTCAACATTCGCTTTGCTGTCGAACACCGACATGATCTGGTCGATCTGTGTGTCCAGAAGAATATTGGTGTTGGTTTCTTTCTTGAACAGGGCGCCGGCATCAATGAATTGGGTGGTGGTGTCGGTTTTGTGTTTAGAGAGCACCAGAATTGTCACGGCGATGGTGGTGCCGTAGAACAGGTTGGGCGCCAGCGAAATCACGGATTCGACGTAGTTGTTATCCACCAGGTACTGGCGGATTTTCTGCTCGGCACCGCCTCGGTAAAAGATGCCGGGGAAGCAGACAATAGCGGCGCGGCCTTTGCTGGACAGGTAGCTGAGTGCATGCAGCACAAAGGCAAAGTCCGCCTTGGATTTGGGCGCGAGCACACCAGCGGGGGCGAAGCGTTCGTCGTTGATCAGGGTGGGGTCGTCGCTGCCGATCCACTTCACCGAGTACGGTGGATTGGAGACGATGGCATCAAAGGGCTTGTCGTCGCCAAAATGCGGCTCGATCAGGGTGTTGCCCAACTGGACGTTGAATTTGTCGTAGTTGATGTTGTGCAAAAACATGTTCATCCGCGCCAGGTTGTAGGTGGTGTGGTTGATCTCTTGCCCAAAGAAGCCTTCTTCGATGATGTGCGCGTCAAAATGCTTTTTGGCTTGCAGCAGCAGCGAGCCCGATCCGCAGGCCGGGTCGTAAATCTTGTTGACGCTGGTTTGTTTGTGCATGGCCAGCTGTGCGATCAGTTTGGATACATGCTGCGGGGTAAAAAACTCGCCGCCGGATTTGCCGGCGTTGGCGGCATAGTTGGAGATCAGGAACTCGTAGGCATCGCCGAAGAGGTCGATGGTACTGCCTTCGAAATCGGCAAAGTCCAGCTCAGCCACACCCTTGAGCACGGCGGCCAAGCGTAGATTTTTATCCTTCACCGTGTTGCCAAGGCGGTTACTGGTGGTATCGAAATCAGCAAACAGGCCTTTGATGTCCTGTTCCGACGGGTAACCATTGGCGGAGGCTTCAATGGCGGCAAAGGTGGCGGCCAGGTCGGTATTCAGGCTTTCGTTGGTGTTGGCGCTGGCCGCGATGGTGGCAAACAGCTGGCTGGGGTAGATGAAGTAGCCCTTGGTCTTGATGGCGTCGTCTTTGATATCAGGGGTAATGACGCTGTCGGCCAGCTCGGCATAGTTAACGCTGTCGTCACCGCCTTCGATGTAACTGGCAAAGTTCTCGCTGATGAAGCGGTAGAACAGGGTACCCAACACGTATTGCTTGAAGTCCCAGCCATCGACGGCTCCGCGCACATCGTTGGCGATTTGCCAGATTCGGCGTTGCAATTCGGCGCGTTGTTGGGTGCTTGTCATTCAGTTTTCCTGTTTATAGCCATTGGCTCGTTATTGAGCAGGGTATTGATCGAGTCCAGAGGATACCAACATTATTGTTTGTTGCTAGTGATGATCCGGGTTTTATGAGGATTGTGAAAATCGGTTTGTTCGATTACGGGGGTGTTTATAACGTGGAGCTAAAAGGGCGACGACGGCAGGGCACCACGCCCGGGTTCCGGATAATGTGCCGCGTACCTGCGGCTCGCGCGTGGTGCCCTGCCTTCGGCGCTCCGATTGAGCGCTGAGTTAGACCTCACTGGGCGCCAATTGCGAAAGTGCTTTGAACACGGGCAAGAAGGGCTTAAGTTCCTCGCGTGAGATCGACTTGTCTGCCTTGAATTCGGTAAGGAGCTTTTGTTTCAGTGAACTCTTGGCAGATCTGCGATCCTTGTTTTCTGCGGAGGTGAGAGCCATCACAAGATCGGTGTTTGCGCTATAGACCTTGGACAAAATTCGTTCAGGTAGAAGTCCCTCAATGCACTGTTTCCCGGGCTTGTTCGAGCCAACCGCCAAGTAGCCTGTGCCTTCGGCGAGCCCAACCTGCGTCATAGTTCTCTCTAGTTCTGTTTTGGCGTCCAAGTCGAAGGTGACAAGAACTTTCTTGAACTTATCAATTATGAACTTAAGCAATATTGAGTTCTTCAACGCGTCTTTCCCCTCGTACGGCACAATCTCCAGTCCTACCGGAAGTTTCAGGTCGGAGAAATCTAAGCTGCTTATGTACTCAAAGTATGATCTATCTATATCTCCTTCTACGAGGAGTACACACTGTTTAGCGCTGAATAAAACCTCCTTCCAAGGCGAAAACTCAATATTGTTCAAGCCTAGAATGTTTCCAAAAGGCTCCATCCAGTTGTCATCTTTTACTTCAATTACCTCCGTACTCTTGGTCTTTCCATAAGAGGTTTTTCGCCCAAGCAGTACGTTTGACTGAGCATTGCTTTGGCATAGCATGTATGGGCTATGTGTTGTGACTATCGTTTGAATCTTGAGTTCGTTCGCCAGATCAATTAGAACTCTTCCGAACTCTGCTTGCGCTGAAGGGTGCAGAAAGCTCTCGGGCTCTTCAATCAAGATTATTGGGGTGATCTTGTTTTCGTCAGGTCGCGATCGAATCCTAGTTGCGTGCAGGATGGACATCATTATTTGGGTCCGGTTCTTTGTGCCGCTGCCCCAGTCGTTTAGTGGGATATCGACATTCTTGTCGCGCAGGTTGACTGCAAATGGGATTGATCCCGTGAACAGACCTTCTGGTATCGAAAAATCAACTTCGTACTTATCCTCCAAGTGTCCAAGAAGTGCAGACAGTTCTGTCTTGTGTGTCTTAGATATCTTTTTGATCTTTGTTTGAACCCTAGCCAACTCCTGTGAAATCTCCTTGAGTTCCGCAGCTGTGAAAGTCATCTCATGAAGATGGCGTCCTCCGCCTCCATAGATTGGGGCGACTGCATGTGCCGAGTCATGCATGAATGCGAGGTTGGAGGACTTGAGCTTCTGAAGGACCTCTTTAGAGGCATATGTGGAAAACTCGTTATCGTTAACCCAGCACGTGCAAACTGTTTCCTCGTTAAATCGATGAATTACCTGGATGCGGAGGCTCGCGTCATGGTCCGGCAATTTTTCTTCGTTAAATTTCTCGATAAACTGAAAAAGCCCTGGGTCCTCTGTCGGCGACACGGAAACAACGTAATCAAAGACAATATCTTCGGTCTTTTTTGCCCATTGAGTTCTGTCGTCTCGATACGCGACTTCTTCTCTACGTCTGTAGTAGTAGATCTCTCGTGAGTTATCGCGAAATGTTTGACGTATAGCGCGCAGCAGTGTTGTCTTGCCGGCATTGTTTTGGCCTGATATTGCTGTGTAGAAGCCGGTAAATCGAACTGTCACGTCCTCTAAGGTGCGAAAGTTCTGGACGTGGATTGACGACAGTTTCACGGGGGCTGCTCCTCTGCTTTGTTGTTGTGAGGTCTAACGTGCGAGTTAACCGGAAAAGTGGTGTATGACGACGGCTGGGCGATAATGAAATGACAGCCCAGACGGCGGCACGCACCACTGTTTCCGGTTGAATGAATGGTTAGGCATCCGTGTTTGGCGGGGGCGTCTCGTTAGGCTGCGTGCTTGACCGACGATTGACCTCGACTTCCTTTATTGCCGCCTGGCCCTCTACAAGCCGCTTCTTATATTCTGCATACTCTTCGTCTCTCTTCTTTATTGCTCCCGACATTCGATCGTGAGCATACTCAGACTGGGCGTCAATCTGCAGAGCCCTCTCCAGATAGGGGATCGCTTCGTTCGCTAGGCCCTTGTTGTTAAAGAGGTTTCCAATATTACTAAGTATCCAGTCATCGCCGTCGCCTGGCTTTAGCTGCGCCTCAGCCTTTCGATAGGCACGCAGTGCGCGATCATGCAGCCTTAGAGCCAAGCAGGCATTTCCAAGATAGCCCCAGTACTCTACTGAGTTGGGCTTCTCCGCGGCTAAACCATCAAGAAAGTACATTGCCACTGAATGCTGCCCCTGCTCATCTGCAAGTCTCGCGTACTTGTACCTAATATCAGTGCTCCTCGGGTTCTTCATGTACGCGGCATGAATTACTCGAAGCGCTTCGGGGCGCTTACCTTGCGTCTCAAGAATGTCCGCGAGAGCTATGGCGGCGCCGGGGTCCGTTTCAGCGAGTTCGCCCTCGAGGACGGAAATGGCCTTGTCTGGCTCTTGGTCCGCGATGTAGCACTCGGATAGTGCGATCTTCACTCTAGGGTTCAGGCGGAGTTCTGGGTGAGCAGACTCAAGCAGCGCAATGGCCCGGTCAACTTCGCGCTCTGTGCGGAGGATCAATGCAACCAGTGATAGAGCTACGGCAGACTGATCATTTTCCGCTGCGAATTTCAGCAAATCTTGCAACCCAGTTTTCTCTTCGAGCTTCCAATCGCAGTATCGAATCCAGGCTTGTGCCTCGAGGGCTTCATCTCCCTTCTTGTCTTGAATCTGACTCTGAAGCGTTGCCTTGGCGTCTGTGTACTTCTCATCAAAAAAATCAAAGAGCCAATCTCTTCTAACCGGCACATCCTTGCCGGATTCGCTGGGGGGATCAGGCGCAACCTGTGGTGGGTTTAGTGGCCCAAGCTTGCTAATCTGCAGTCGCATCTGATGACACGCTGCCCCGGTTGCTGCCTGCATGCTGCCATCTGCCCTGTTCGTCTGGTACTTGGCCGGCGCAATGCCGAGCAAGTCAGAAGGAATGTGCGGCGGTGAGTCAGTTGGAATCAGAAAGAAGACTCGACCTCGCCCAAGCTTACCTATGAAGAGTCCGAGCTCAAAAAGAACGTTGTCTCGTACAGAGTTGGCTTCCGCGCCCCTCATTCGAGTAACGTCATCTGGACTGAAGACAAATATTCCAAAGTCGGTCATGCCGACCGCGTTGGTCAAGGATTCAATCGTAGTGGCGGACAGTTCAAAAACCCCTTGATCCCAGACCGTTACCTCAGCGTCGTGAAGCAGGTTTTGCTGGACAGCATAGGCAACTGGTAGCCCTTCGACGGAGGAGCCGATGAATGCTCTAGGTTTCATGTTGCGGACAATCCCCGTAAGAAGTGAGTTCGGATGCCTAACGCCCATGTTCAAGCGCCAAGGTGTGCTGGCTTGGCTTTTGCGAAAGCAAAAGGCATGACAGCATGCTTTGGTCGCCTTGAAACTGTTTGTTAGAGGCATCAATCATTTGATTCACCATCTTGCTCTTGATCGTACTTTCTCAGCATTGGGTTGATGCTAATCGTTCTTCCAGTAGCAAAATTATGGACAAACAGTTGCAAATCAGCAGCTATATCATAGTATCCATCTGCAAGCGCTGCCTTAAGCTCTGCCTCTGAGTTAATTTTGACGCCGCAAGAGCAGGCCTCTAGGTGTTTGTAGAAACCTCCCCATCTGTAATGCCAGATGCTTGAAGTTGATTCTAAGAACTTACCGCTTGCTGGAAAACCTATACTTGAGGGTTTGAATATCCTCAATAGATGAAGGCTATTTCGTTTATGTGCTCTATTCTTCAGTTCGGACATGGCATAGTAAATCCATGGAAACTTTGCTAACTGCAAATGCTGGTTAGACTCAAGTTTCCAAAAATCTCCTGCTGACTCTTGATAAAGAGCTTTGTACTGGAAACCAAATAGTTTTACTAACTGATCCGGGATAAATACAAAATCTGCCGGTAGTAGTTTTTCGAGCCTTCCTGGAACTGGAATTACATGCACGTCACTTCCGTAATTTTCGAAAAATTCCTCGATTTGTCTCGAAGCCCAGTACTCCGACTGCCTTTCTTGCACATATGGTTTGGCCATCTCTATTCCTGCTAATCGGTGTGCTCTAACAGTTGTATCGTGTGCTGGAGCTCTTTTCAGACCCACCTTCACAAATGGTCACTACAGCTGACTTCGAACTTTACAATGTAACCGATTGTAAACAGGCGGTAGTTGAATACACAAGGATAAAAACTGCTGATTTTTTGTGAGAAGAATATTTTATCGTTCGTTATGAAAACGACTGCGGTTAGGCGATTTATGGGGGATATCCAATTGGCAAGATGGGTATGTCAGGGATTGTAAATGCCCGGAGAGATTGATTCGGTATTTGGCTAAGCCAAATACCTCACCCCTGCGGGGCGGCTTTCAGCCGTCCAAAACGCTGCGCGTTTTGTCGAACTGGGGAGTTGAACTACCGAATACACCAACAAACAAAAAGGCCCTGCTTTTGCAAGCAGGGCCTTTTTGTTTGTTGGTGCACCCGGAGAGATTCGAACTCCCGACCAAGTGGTTCGAAGCCACCTACTCTATCCAGCTGAGCTACGGATGCGTAACGGTTGATTTGCCAGTCTGGCTGGCTGTCAGGGGCGCGATTATACACAGCTGTTTGAGAAGTACGCCAGAGCGAATTTGCATCGCGCTGGCGGGCTGCGGCGGATAGTTGATGGTTAATTAATGGTGGCTGAGCGCACGATGGCTTGGCCGCGGACGGTGGTCATGTCGGTGCCAACGGGTAGGGTCAGGCCGGAGTCGTATTCGCTAAGGCGGCTGGCGGGTACGTTGTTGACGCTGAATGGGCGGCGTTCGAGTTGGCCGCCGAGGATGCCTTGTAGTTCGAAGGTGACGTTGGCCAGGGGGACGGGGGCGTTGTTTTGGACTTGGACAATCAGGCGGCCTCGGCTGTCGAGGTAGACGGCGGATTGTATGTAGGCGGTGGGGTTGTCGGGGACGTCAAGGCGCAGGAAGGCGGCTTGTGCCTGGGCGCCCATGTCGCCGGGGGCGGCGGCGGCCATCTGGAAGTATTGTTTGGCGCCGCTGCGGTCGTTGGAGGCCAGGGCCATGGTGCCGAGTTCGTTGGTGGCCATGGCGGTGGGTAGCAGATTGACACTGGCTTGCAGGTCTTCGCGGGCGCGGGCGCTGTCGCCTTGGCGTGAGTAGGCCATGCCGCGGCCAAGATAGTAGTCGAAGTAGGCGTCGTCGCGCAGCAATGCGTTGTTGTAGAGGTCTATGGCGGCGCCGTAGCGGCGTTGCATGAGGGCGATGTCGGCTTTCAGGCCGTAGAAGCGGGCTTCGTTGGGCAGCAGGGCGATGGCTTGGTCGAGTTTGCGTTCGGCTTCTTCAATGTTGTCGTCGGCGATGAGTTGCTGGGCTTCGTCAAAGGCGTCGTAGGCGGGTTTGGCGGCTCTGAGTGAGGCGGTGCGTTGTTGGTAGCGGTCGGCGCCGGTCTCGCCGCCGGTGAAGCCTTCGGCGCGCAGTTGGTTGACGAGTTGTTGGTTGTTTTGTACGCGTTCTTGTGAGGCGGGATGGCTGGAGAACAGGCCTTCGAGCCAGCCGGGGGCGTTACCTTCGGATAGTCTGACAAAGGCTTCTTGTAAGCCGACGGCGCCTTGGGGGTCGTAGCCGGCTTGGGCCATGTAGCGGGTGCCGTAGAGGTCGGATTCGCGTTCGGCGTCGCGGCCGTAGCGGGTTGAAATCAGTTGTGCGCCTAACTGTGCGCCGCCGACGATGGCGCCGGCGTATTCGTTGTCGGACAGGGCAACGGCGGTGATAACCATGGCGCCTTGCAGGAGCATGCCGCGTTCGACGGATTGTGCGCCGTGGCGGGCGGCGGAGTGGACAACTTCGTGGCCGAGTACGGCGGCGAGTTCGGCTTCGGTGTTGAGTTCGTATAACAGGCCGCGGTTGATGGCGATTTTGCCGCCGGGTAAGGCCCAGGCGTTGGGGACGGAGTTGTTAAGCACCACAAATTCGTAGGGCAGTTTGCGGGGGCTAAATGCCGCAACACGTTGGCCAACTTCGTTGACGTAGGCGGTGAGCTCGGGGTCGACTATGAGTTGTCCGCCCTGGCTTTGTTGCGATGGCAGGTATTGTTGGCTGCCAATGGAAATTTCTTCGCGTTCGGAAATGATGGCCAGTTCGCGGTCGCCGGTGACGGGGTTGACGCTGCAGGTGAGCAGCAATACCGCGACGCTGGGCACCGTGATTATCCGCATGAGTTTGCGCAATAGTGTGTTCATTTACAGGACTCCTGAACTGGATTTAGTCAACTCGCGTTTTATTCTCTGACGTCAGACAAGCCGCTTGCAAGACACGTTCTGTTGCAGACCGGCGCTTTAACAGTGCCAGGCAACGCGGTAGTATCGCCGGACGAATTCAGGCGCTTTGTGCTCAGTCGCAGCCCGTCACACAATAAGAAAAAATTCAGAATACGCCAACCAATCTACACCATTTGCAAAGGAGAAACCGCGTGATCAGGGCGCTTCTGTTCATGTCTTTGTCGTTTTTGGCGTTTACCAGTGCTCAGGCTCAGAATGCCTCGGCCGAGCGTGGCGCTAACCTCTTCCAGTCTGAATGCGCGCGCTGCCATGTGCAGGCGGATATTGAGATGCGTATCAGCACCAACTGGCTGGGCAAACCGGCCAATGAGCTGCATCAGGAAATCATGAGTACCATGCCGGCGGAAACGCCGGGGTCGCTGAGTCCGGCGCAGTATCTGGATTTAACGGCGTATGTGTTGCAGTTGGCGGGTACCACGGGTTCGGTAGAAAACCTGACAATTGCGCAACTGGCGGACTTTACCATCCAACAGGGCACATCGGCCGAAGGGCCGGAATATCTGCCGTGGGCCAATATCAATGGTGGGCTGAATGCCAACCGCTATTCGCCGCTGGAGCAGATCAATGCCAGCAATGTCAAAGACCTGCAGATTGCCTGGCGCTGGAAGGCGGACAACTTTGGGCCGCGTCCGGAAGGCTTGAATGTCACTTCCCCGATCATGGTGGACGGTGTGTTGTACGCAACAGCCGGTACCACGCGTAACGTGGTGGCGATTGATGCGGAGTCGGGTCAAACCTTGTGGATGTGGCGGCCGCAGGAGGGTGAGCGTTTTGAAGGCTCGCCGCGCAAGAACTCTGGCAAGGGTGTGGCGTACTGGACCGACGGGCAGCAGAAGGTGATTTTTGTGGTGACGCCGGGCTATTTTATGGCGGCGCTGGATGCCAATACCGGTTTGCCAGTGGAGAGTTTTGCTGATGGCGGCATTCTGGATCTGACGCTGGGTTTGCGTCTGAGTCCGGTGCGTGATGATCTGGATGTGACACTGACCTTTCCGCCGACCATTGTGGGTGACGTGATTGTGGTGGGTGCGGCGCATCAGGTGAGTATGCGTCCGCCGCACGCTGACAACATTAAAGGTGATGTGCGTGCCTTTGATGCACGTACCGGTGAGCTGCTGTGGACTCACCGCAATATTCCCGGCCCCGGTGACAAGGGTTACGACACCTGGCTGAATGACTCGGCGCTGACCACTGGCAACGGTGGTGTGTGGACAGCGATGTCGGCTGACCCGGAGCTGGGGCTGATTTATCTGCCGGTGGAAGCCGGTACCGGTGACCGTTACGGCGGCGACCGGCCCGGTAACAATCTGTTCACCACCTCAATAGTCGCGCTGGATTACCGCACGGGTGAGTACCGGTGGCACTTTCAGCATATTCACCATGACATCTGGGACTATGACACGCCGTCTACGCCGATTCTGGCTGATCTGCCGGATGGCAAAAAAGTGCTGGTGCAGCTGACCAAGCAGGCGTTTGCGTTTGTGCTGGATCGCCAGACTGGTGAGCCGATCTGGGAAATCAAAGAGCGTGCTGTACCACAAACCGATGTTCCCGGTGAGTGGACGTCCCCTACCCAACCCCATCCCACCAAGCCGCCCGCGTATGACCGTCAGGGGGTGAGTGATGCTGATCTGGTGAACTTTACCCCGGAGATTCTGGCCAAGGCGCGTGAAGCGGTTCAGCCCTACCGCATGGGTGAGTTTTTTGCCCCGCCGTCACTGGCCACGGCGGCTGACGGCACCGCCGGCACCTTGAGTTTGCCGGGCACGCTGGGTGGTTCAAACTGGGAAGGTGGTGCTTACGATCCGGATACCGGCATGTTGTACATTCCGTCGCGCACCGAAGTCGCGGTGCTGTCGCTGGTGCAGGGCGCGGAGTTTTCCAGTGTGGACTGGATTCAGGGCCCGGCGCGTACACCAACCGTGGATGGTATTCCCATCATTATGCCGCCGTGGGGTCGCATCACTGCCATGAACCTGAACACCGGTGACATTGACTGGACCATGGCCAATGCCGATACCCCGGAGCGCGTGGCGAATCATCCCTTGCTGCAAGGTGTGCAGATTCCGCGTACTGGCATCCCGACACGAGCGGGGCTGTTGGTGACCAAGTCGCTGCTGTTTGCCGGTGAAGGCCAGGGTGGCAACCCGGTGTTCCGCGCGCACGATAAAACCACGGGTGAAATTCTGGCGGAGATTGCCCTGCCCGCGTCACAAACCGGCTTGCCAATGACCTATACCCAAAACGGCAAGCAGTACATTGTGATGGCGGTCAGTGGCAGTGGTCCGGCGGAGATTATTGCGCTGGCGTTGCCGAATTAAGCTGAGGGCTGGCCGGCAGAATTGCTGGCCAGCGGTCATGCTGAACACGTGAATCAGACGTCTTCACTCTCGTTGGCGTATTGTTCCTTGGCAAACAACAAGCGCGCGCGCTGATTGAGCTCAACCGGATTGTTTTTCTCCAGCAACTCCACCATCAGCGGCAGCAAGGTTTGTTTGAAGGTGTCGATATGCAGGTAGGCCACCACGCCGGCTTCCAGCGCGCGCTCTTTCAGATCCGGGCGGTGATCTTCCGTAATCAGAATCACCGGTGTGGCGCCGCGTAAGGGGCTTTTGCTTTCCCTATCGCGCATCAGGTAGAGAAATTGATCGCGGGGTTTTTTGTGACTGTTCCAGCCGGTAATCACGCAGCTGAGTTTGTTGGTGAACAGGCCAAACCCGCGATTGTATTGCTCCAGCACATCGGTGGCATTGCCTTCGTTGTAAGTGTTGATAGTGGTCAGAAGTCCACTGCCACTTAATGCGTTAGCCACCTCATCAACGAGTTTGTTGTTGATGTCATACACAAGGACTACCGGTTTTCTAGCTTTCATACATCACCTGACGGCACTTGATTGCCTGTTCTTGTTATCACAGCGTTGCTCAAGATCTGAACACAACGCTGGCCGACACCGGATCGCGGGTGGTGCGGGTTTTGTTGGCCGGGACGGCAGTGTCTTCGTAACCGAAGGCGAGACCGAAGAGGATGCGATTTTCTTCTCCCAGGTCAAACGCTTCGCGCACCAGATCCGGATAGTTCCGCATCGTACCCATGGGGCAACTGTGCAGTCCATGTGCCACCAGTAACAACATCAGATTCTGTGCGTACATGCCAACATCAATAGCAACCGTGGTGCCAAACGCTTTGTCCATGCCAATAAACGCCATGTACGGCGCGTCAAAAAATTCAAAGTTACGCAGAATGGCGCGTTCACGGCCGGGTTTGTCGTGACGCTCGATGCCCATCTCGTTGTACAGAGCCATCGCACACTCGACCTGGCGGGTGCGGTACTCACCGAGAAAATCGCCGCGGTAATCGTAGTCGGGATTCGGTGTCACGCCTTCGCGGATTCGGCGCTGCATCTCTGTGCTCAGCCGATCGCGCAGCGCGCCGCTGGCAACATAGACCTTCCAGGGCTGCACGTTGCAGTTGGAAGGCGCCAGTTGTGCCAGTTCAAAAATGTTCTGCAGCACCGCCTCTGGCACCCGATCGGGCAGGTATCCGCGTACCGAACGGCGCTGGCGGATGGCGTGTTCAAGACTGACTTCGGCAGCGCTCATGACAGTAACTGGCCTCCGTCGACGTCTACGGTGGTGCCGGTTGCGTAGCCATTGAGCATCAGGTAAATCAGCGCGCTGGCCACTTCTTCCGGGCGGCCAATACGGCGCACCAGTTGGCCTTGAGTCATGGCGGCAACCCTGTCGTTTTTCTCGGCACCCATCCAGTCAAACAACGCGGTATCAATGATGCCGGGGGCAACCACGTTGACGCGGACAGGGCTGAGTTCAACCGCCAGGCTGCGTACCATGTTTTCAA
This sequence comes from Gammaproteobacteria bacterium, assembly GCA_947458495.1. GTDB lineage: Bacteria > Pseudomonadota > Gammaproteobacteria > Pseudomonadales > Pseudohongiellaceae > Pseudohongiella. Next base: position 20,083 of record CANHAR010000020.1, read on the forward strand.
CCGCGCCGCCGACCGCGCTCAGTGCGGACATGTTGGGCTTGAAGCGCCGCGCCGGTGCTCCGCTGACAAAGGTAATGGAACCGTTTTTGGCGACAAACGGTGCGCCGGTGCGCGCCACTTTGGCATATCCCCACAACTTGCCGAAGGCGGCCTCAAACTGTGCCTGGGTCTGCTCAATAAACGGCTTCAGCGTGCGTGTGCCGCCTGTTGCCGCGGAGACCAGGTGATCAATAGTGCCAATGGATGTAAACAATGTGTTCATGCCGGCTTCATCATGGGTATCCAGTGTCACCAGGGTGACCTTCACACCAGCCGCAGCGATGGCCGCTGCCGCCTTGTCCATATGCTCAGCTGAGCGGCCGGCCGCCCAGACGTTTGCGCCAAGCTGGCTGGCCGCAATGGCGGTTGCCAGACCAATACCGGATGTTCCGCCGATAACCACCACGTTTTTGCCGGACAATGCCGTGTTGTTTGCCTGCATGAGAATTGCTCCTTCTTTTAATTATTTAACGATTAACTGTTGAGTTTTCAGCACGGCGGGGATGCACTACTGACTGAATGAAGGCGATGGTAGCACAGTTAACTACATGCCTTTGACACGGCCATGGCTGACTGGTTTGCAAAGACCAGTACTGTACGCGGGTCAACGTGTAGTAACGTGAGCTTGCGCACCATCGCGATATCTGTCACGGACGCTGCCTGCTTTGATGGTTGATTACCGAGCGCGATTACGCATAATACCCGGCAGGTCCGTCCAGACTCATTACTCAATTGTCCCGGTCAATCTGACCCGCCTGAAACGAGGAATTATTATGTTGACAACGCACACAGCATTGCAGCCAACCAACTCTCTACACACCCCTCAACAAACCCCACAACACACGCAGCACAAACGCCTGGCACAGGTGCTGATGGTTGGTGCACTGGCACTGGGCGCCTGCAGCAGCAGTTGGGTACAGGTCACTCCGGAAGGTCAGGGCGTGCGCGTGGCCACCACGCAGGATATTGCCGGCTGCACCCGTGTGGGTACTGCCAATGTTAATGCCGTGGACAATATCGGGTTTGTCCAGCGTGGCGCGGCGCGCCTGCAGGAAGAACTGATCAGTCTGGCACGGAATGAAGGCGGACGTCTGGGCGGTAACCGCGTGGTGCCCGAATCCACCATCGAGAATGGGCGACAAACGTTTGGGGCATTCCGCTGCTGAACACGCGTGCCGGCATCACGGTGATCAGGACGGTGATCAGGAACTTCTGATGCTGTTTGCTGACCTGATTACCTGCCGGCGCCAGCGTTATCTATCCGCATTCATTTCTTCGTTGTCACGATTAAAAACTTCCTCATCAAACTCACCTTCCCATTTGGCCGCTACGGTGGCACACGCGAGATCACCTGTGACATTCAAACTGGTGCGCATCATGTCCAGCGGTCGATCGAACGGCAATACAAAACCAACAACCAACGCAATCTGCTCAGGGGTCAGCCCAATGGCGGACATCACGCCCGCCATCAAAAACACCGATGCACCGGGAACCGCAGCAGTGCCAATAGAGACCAGCGTGGTCGCACCGGCCATGATGAAATAATCCACCAATGTCAGATCCACACCAAACACCTGCGCGGCAAATACTGATACCACACCGACGTAAATGGCTGAACCGTCCATGTTTATTGTTGCGCCCAACGGCAGTACGGTTGACGCAATCACCGGCTTGATGCCCAGGCTTTTTTCAGCGACCGAGATGGTGACGGGCAGTGTTGCCGAACTGGAGGAGGTGGAAAACGCCACCAGAAACGCATTTTTGATGTTTCGGAAAAACTTGTAAGGCGACAATCCCAC
>CANHAR010000021.1 GCA_947458495.1 Gammaproteobacteria bacterium
GCAGTCAGGCCCGTCGCAATTGTCTCGTACAGCCTCTGAATACCCGCGGCGTAATGAACATAGGGGTCTTGAAACACATCCCCCGCGCGCCTGGGCCCAAGTTTTTCCAGCAATTCCGGCGTGAATGAACGCGCTACGTTGCGGTGCTTGTAACGACGGAATCCTACCGCTTTGAGCATGCGGGTATTCACCCTGAAGTCCTTGCCGCGATACTCGGCCAGAAACGAGAGATCGTACTTTTCCGGGTCACCAAAGGTCGCAATACCCATGACCTTGGATTCGCCATCCAGCATGTCATATCCAAGATAATCACACAGGGAGGCATACATGCCACTCAGGGAATCCGGTTCATAAAATTCCTTGATCTTGTGAATCCGGCCATTCTCACCGTATCCCAGAAACGTGGTGGCATATTCACCCTTCTGATCAATACACAGAATGGCGGTCTTTTCCTTAAAACCACTCATGTAATAGGCGCTGGCCGCATGGGCAAGCTGATGCTGAACCGGGATCAACTGCACTTTTTCCATGGGCAGGCCAAGATCAGACAACATCTGTTTGATCTCATTGTAGTAGCGGCGGAAACGACGGTTTCCGTTAAACAGGGCGTCAATTGCGCGATCCGGGGCATACCAATGCCGGCGCGCGTAATGCCAGCGCGCCGCACTGAACAACGACACCGGGGCAAACGCGATGGCAACCTGATCAACCTCGCGAGGCTTGAGTTTTGCTGCTCGCAGGCAGTAGCGGATAGACTCAACAGGCAGCATATCGCGTGCATGTTTGCGACGCACCAGGCGTTCTTCCTCAACGGCGAGTGTCAGTTCTCCATCAACAAACAGCGCGGCGGCAGGGTCATAACCCAATGCACCAGACAACCCCAGCGTGATCAAACTCATCTACTTAATTCCCTGACTGAGCCCGCCCGTAGCATCAACATAACATTACAGATCGCGGCTCATTTTTGTTATCACCTGACTGACTTTTCCGGCGGCCTCGTGGTGACGCCAGTTTGCATAAAAGCGATGCAAATCGCGAGAAAAGTATTTGCGGAAACGAGCACGGTCAAACTCGGGTCGGCAAGCATCCAGATCCACGACCTGCAGTGCAACGCCAGCGCCGGGTTGCTCGCAAATCAGAAAATTGGTTGCTTTCATATCACCATGCACGATGCGGTTCTCTCGCAATCTTACAAACAACTTTTCAAACAGATTCATCACCACGCCCCATTGCGCCGAGGGCTCGGGTTCATGCTCAAGCCATTTTTTTGCATCAGTGCCGCGCGCCTGTTCGCACACATAATAAGCTTCGCGGCGGAACGGCCCCCAGCGCTTCTCCAGCATCAACAAGGGCTGCGGAGTATCAATACCTGCTGCTTGCAAACGGAATGCGGCGCTCCAGCAATGCCACGCCCGGCTCGGTCTGAGCAGGCGACTGGCGCCATACCAGAATCCTTTCAGATTGTAGCGTTTGATCACCCACTCACGCCCGGCCAGAGACAAAGACACCACCGTAGTGGAGTCTCCGTCTTTAAGCACCTGCGCTTTCTGCATCAAGGCGTCTGGCGACTCGATCAACTCATGCAAAGCCGGCTGCCACAGGCGTTTGTTGATCAGCGCAAGACTGCCACGCGAGCGCAACACGTCAACAGTTTGTGATGCCTTGTACACAGACTCACGCAAGCGCTGTTCTTGTTTGTTACGTTCCCGGTGCTTGATTTTCTGCGCCTTTTTTTGAATAGCATGCCAAAGTGCTGCATCGCTCTGCAGCACCTGGCGCACTGAAAGCCCGGTGTACGTGCACATAAATTTCAGCAGATCCGTGCGTGTCAGTCCCGCATCCAGCGCAGAAAAATACAGACCTGCCAGATCCTTTTTTATCCATCTGGACAAAAACGCCGGTTGCAACAGAGCTCTGTGCAGGTCGATAACCGACAGATGCGGGCTTGAAGACTGATCGACACTGCCGTTCGCTGCACAGCGCAGCAGGAAGTGACACAGATAAAGATCGCGGTGACAGATGCCATGGCTGTGCATGATGCGGCACAGCCGCGCAACTTCGCTGATCAGTTGCCGTTTGAATTCAAAACGTGGCCGCTCACCGGACCATTTAGCACACAGGGTCTCAAGACTGACCGTCGGCGATAAATCATCGGTGACCAGGAACGAAAAGCGTTGCGCAGGATTGTGACCTGTCTCACCGTAAGCCGCGACACTCATGGTCGGAACCGATAGCTGTTGCAAGGCGTTAATTGCCCGCCATTCATTGCCTGCACCCAGAACCGGCATTCTTAATGTCATCAGATTTTTTGCAATTTCCTGCCAGCCCACACCTTCATGAACTTTTGCAAAAAACAGTTTGCCGTCGAGCTCAAAGCGCAGCGTTCTGCGACCTTTTACCTGTCGGAATATTTCACCCTGCAAATCTCTTGCGGCATCAAAGGCATTTTTGTTGCGCCAGTAACGTGCAAAATCATCGCGCAGAAACACTGTCATTGAGACGCTCTCACCAGTCGGCCCGCCTCACGAGCCTGCACAAAATTTTCAATCAGTTTTATGACGGTCTCCGGCATACCCGTCACGTCAATCTGCTTTGCGTATGCAAGGCCATGTTGCTGCCACAACTCACGCGTTGGTGACTCGAGCATCGACAGCAGCATGTTATTAAACTCGTGCTGTGAGAACGGTGATGTACAAATCTCACCGGCGCGCGCTTTATGCACATGAAAAGCATAACCACAGGTATCGGTAGTCAGTACCGGCAGGCCATTGATCACCGCCTCCAGAATGGTATACCCGGCACTTTCACTGTAAGCTGGATGCAGCAGAAGATCACAGCCACGCAGAAAAAGCGGCACATCATCGCGACCGCCCAGAAAGTGACAGCGGTCACCCACGCCCAGGGATCGCGCCAGCTTTTCGTAATCACCGGGTTTGTCCCTGCCCACAATATAAAACTGCGTACGTGATCGGATGTCGTGAGGCAAACTTGCCAGCGCCCTGATGGAACGATCGATGCCTTTGATGCGGAAACTGGAACCTATCTGCAGCAAGGCAATATCATGGTTGCCCAACGCATATTTTGCGCGGAACAGCTGGCGCTCTTCGGCGGCATCGGTGCTGGGCAATCGGCTGGCATCAATTCCCGGTGCACACTGATGCAAACGCGGCTGGCATCCGGGATAGTTTTCGCAGAACTCACTGTGCTGTTGTGGCGATAACAGTATCACTTCGGTACGCGAATCTTTATCAAACACTGCCTTTTCATATGCCAGAAAATGGCGATACCGCGGCAGAATACGCTTGATCAGTGAGTTCTCCCGCCGAAGTCGCGCAGCAAAACACGGATCTGCCGCGTAGTAGAGATCAAGATCCGGCATCTTGCTGAACCCGATCACCGCATCAACCGGATTATTCTGAATGTCCTGCTTGACCCATGCGCTGAACCGCTGATACCGCGTGTGGCTGGACAGGCCTTTTGCCGGCACATTGACCAATTGGATGCCACATGGCACGTTGCCCTCCCAACGCAGACAATACACACGCACCTGATGACCCGCGCTGAGACAGCGTTCAACTATGCGCAAAAAGTCGCGCTGCTGCCCGCCATAGGGAAAATACTTGTAGATCAGCATAGCCAGCATCATGATCTGATCAGCCCCGCATCACTGTTAGTTGTTTTTATGATGGCAGCCTGAGCTATGAGTCTCTTGATTTCGGAGAACACCCGGGCTGGAGGCAGCGACTGGTAACACGCAGGTTTTACCTCAAAGCTGCCCTGTCTGGTTTCTCCTGTCAGGACCTTACCACGATAAGAGCATTCCTTGCGCAGGCATGGCGAGCAGGCAAGCGTGGAGCGCAGGTGTTGCTGGTGGTACCCAAAACTGCCCGACAATGCCGGGTTGGTCGCGCCGTAAATCGCCACTGCCGGCCGGTTGAGCGCAGCAGCCAGATGTCCCAAACCAGTATCAACTGCCACCACACCACTGCAGCGGCTGAGATGTCTGGCCAGTCCGGTCAGCGACTGTTTGTCCAGCACAACCGATCCGGGGATGTTGTCGGCAATACGCAAAGCGCGTTGGTGCTCCGTCTGATTACCCCAGGGCAGTTTGATCTGAAATCCGTCGGCATGCGCCAGTGCGGCCAGCTCGCGCCAGTATTGCTCAGGCCAGTGTTTGCTTGCCCAGGTGGTGCCGTGCAGCAACATCAGGCTGGCGGGTTCCGCTGGGCCCTGGTGATCTGCCAGCGCGCCGATACCATAATCCACCTGCGCGGACGGTAATTGATAACCCAGTACGGCTGCGAACAATTGCCTGACCCGCTGCACTGCGTGCTGGGCTTTTGGCACCGCAACACGCTGCTGATAAAACAGGCTGGCGGCGGACTCTTTGATACTGTGTCGGTCGAGGCCGGCGCGGTTACCCCTGGCCAACCGGGTGATCAAGGCACTTTTTAGCAACCCCTGGGCATCAATCACGTGATCGTAAGCCCTGAGTTTGAGCGCAGAAACAAACTGACTGATGTCACCCGATTGCACAGCATTCCAAGGGTGTTTTCGCCATCGGCGCACGGCAACCGGTATCACGCGCTCAACGGCCGGATGCCATGCGGGGATCTCTGCAAAACTCTCTTCCACCACCCAATCTGCACTCAGTCCGGGGATTGCCTGACTGGCGTCCGTCAATGCGGGCAATGTGTGCAACACATCACCCAGCGATGACGTTTTGACAATCAGAATTCGCAACCCGTTTCTCCGTTTTTATTCAGATCGCGTGCCAGTGAGACGCGTTGCAACAGGCGTTGCAGGGCGTCCAGCACTTGGCGCGGCCGCAGTTCAGTCAGACACTGCTTATGCCCGAAAGGACATTGGCGTTTAAAACACGGCCGGCATTTAATGTCGGTATACAGCAATTCTACCTGATCGGACAGTGGCGGCGTGAACGTAGCAGAGGTAGGGCCATAAACGGTCACCAACGGCCGCTGCAGTGCTGCGGCAATATGCATCAGCCCAGAGTCATTGCTCACCACAGCGCGCACCCGTGACAGCAGGTCAATCACTTGCGCCAGACTGGTGCGGCCGGCCAGATTGTCACATAAACCCTGGTGCGGCGGCGGCAGCAACCCCACAATCTGCTCACAGATCTGCCGGTCTTTGGCTGAACCCAGCAGCGCTACCCGCCAGCCGCGCGCTGCATAATCGTTGGCGACATCCGCAAAGTACTGTGCCGGCCATTGCTTGGCATCACCAAACTCAGCGCCAGGGCACAACGCCAGCACCGGGGTATCCGGGTTCCATGCCAGTGACAGATCTGCGATGGCCTGTTGTAAGCCGGCGGGACTGGTTAACAACTGCGGAACCGGAACGGGCTCGGTGATATCAAGTCCGGCCGGCAATCCCAGCGCCACAAATCGCTGCACCATCATCGGGTATTGTTGCTTGTTAAGTCGTCGACAATCGTTGAGTAAGAGTCCGCGCTGTTCACCACGCCAGCCTGTCCTGAGCGGGATGTGTGCAAACAACGGAATCAAAGCGGATTTAAGCGAATTGGGCAGCACAATGGCCTGATCGTAAGCCGCCGCCCGCAAGGTTTTTGCCAGCCGGTAGCGCTTGTAAAGACTGAGCTCACCATGGGCAAACGGCAACTCTATTGTTGCACTGACCTCTGGCATACGCTGCAACACGGGGCGGCTCCATGCGGGCGCCAGCACGTCAAGCTGAAGGGCGTTATGTTGCTGATGCAGGACTTTGAACAAAGACTGCGCCATCACCATATCGCCAACCCAAGAGGGGCCAACAATCAGAATTTTGCGCCCGCCTGGTGTATTCATTGATGGTCGGCATCGCTGGTGAATGGTGCTTGTGAGAGCTCAAAACCTGCAAACACCTTGTTCCACAACCGCGTCACCCGGTCTCGCTGAGATTGCAGCGGTTGCAGCACCGCGCCTGCAGCGTCGGCGTCAACAGCATCAGATTCATTGTGTTGAAGAGCAAATTCATGCAAGGTGGCGCGCAGCGCAAGGTAGCTTTCCGTCAGTTGTTTTATCTCGTCCTCGGTTAACAACACACAGCGCGCGGCAGCTTCCAGTATTCTGACGTTGTCCGGATATCTGACCAGTGCTGAGCAGCGATGGGCCTGCGCCAGCACCAGAAATTGAACCATAAATTCAATATCCACGATGCCACCAACACCCTGCTTGATCGCAAATCCCGGTTGCGTGGCTTTACTGCCGGCTTTACGTGTCAACTCATCACGCATGCGCTGGCGCATCGCCAGTACATCATGGGCGAGTTTTTGCACATCACGCGGTTGCGACAGCACCGTGGCGCGTATTGATTCAAACAGAGCCGCCATGCGCGGCGAACCTGCCACAGCACGCGATCGCACCAACGCCTGATGCTCCCAGGTCCATGCTTCCTTGAGCTGGTAATGCTCGAAGGCCGGCAAGGTGCTGACCAGCAAACCTGATTCACCGGAAGGCCGCAACCGCATATCCACATCGTAGAGTTTTCCGGACACCGTATTGGTGCCCAGCATGGTGATAACACGCTGCGCCATACGCGTATAAAACTCGCGGCTGTTGATGCTTTTCTGACCGTCTGCACACACGGTCTCCTCATCCAGTGCGCCATCATGCAGAAACACCAGGTCAAGATCGGACAGATAACTCAGCTCTATCCCCCCGAGTTTGCCATAACCCACCACCACAAAATCCATCACCCCGTGTTGCCCATCGCTGTTGACCGGGTAGCCATATTTGCGCGTCAGATTCTGCCAACTGAGCGCCAGCACCTGTTCCAGTACCGCCTCCGCCGTAAAGGTCAGGTAGTCGCTGACTTTCATCACGGTCATCGTGCCTTTGATCTGCGCGGCAGCAACTTGCAACGTGTGAGTTTGTTTGAAATAACGCAGGTACTCCATCTGCTCTTCAAAATTGTCCTCACCAATGCGTAACATGCCCTGCGCCAGTTCCTCCTGCAACACAGATTTTTCCGGAGGTTGCCTCATGGAGCCCAGCAGTTCATCCAGCAATACCGGATGTTTGCTCAGAAACTCAGCAACAAACGGACTCTCCGTGCACAGATGCACAAACTGTTTCATAGCGCGTGGATTTTCTGCGAGCAGGACCAGATAAGCGGTGCGACGTGCCACCGCCTCCACCATTTTCATAACCCGCTCAAAACCCAGACTGGGCGACTTTTCCTGCGTCAGTGTTGCCAGCAACAAAGGCATAAAACGCTTGAAGCGTTGCCGGCTTTCAGCTGGCAGCGTGAGAAAAACTTTGTCTTTTCTGAATGCGGTCAGTTGTTGCCAGGTCTTCTCAGGCGCCTCAAACGTCAATTGCGCCAGCATTGCCACCGCCTGCTCGTCAGTGAGGTCTACCTGCCAGAGTGCCTGCATTTCTGCATCATTGACGTCATGGCGGCTGGCATCATCATCGTCTTCTTCGGTATGGATGACGTCACTGAAATGCTGACGGACAATCGCACGATGTTGCTCCAGCACCAACATCAGATCCTGCCAGTTAGCCTGCCGGACATCGGGAATGCCCATCGCAATCGCTACCCGCAATTGCTCTTGCGCCGTGGCGGGCAATGACTGCGTTTGTTTGTTGGCAAATCCCTGCAGCTTGTGCTCCAGATCGCGCAAAAAGCTGTACGCATTGCGCAAGGATTGCACGATGTCAGCGGGCAGATATTCCGCCTCCTGCAAGATGTCCATGGCCTTGTAGAGAGATGTTTGTTGCAGACGTTTATCACGCCCGCCGTGCACCATCTGCAGCGCCTGAACCACAAACTCAACTTCGCGAATGCCGCCGGCACCGAGCTTGATGTCCTGGCTCATGCCTTTTTTGCGCACCTGTTTGTTGATCTGTTGCTTCATGGCGCGCAACGATTCAAAGGCCGAAAAGTCCAGATAACGACGATAACTGAACGGGCGCAAACGTTGCAGCAGTTCACTGCCGGCCTGAATGTCACCGGCGACGGCTCTGGCCTTGATCATGGCATAACGCTCCCAGTCGCGCCCCTGTGACTGGTAGTAGTTTTCCATGGCATCAAAACTGCTCGCCAGTACACCTTCACTGCCGTAGGGTCGCAGGCGCATATCCACACGAAACACAAAACCGTCCACCGTGAGGGTATCAAGCACATCAATCAACTGTTGACCCAATTTGATAAAAAACTGCTGGCAACTGACTGTTTTGCCGGAGGCGGCTGGCTGCGTCTCACCCGCTTCCGGATACGCAAAGATAAGATCAATATCCGAGGACAGATTTAATTCGCCAGCGCCCAGTTTGCCCATGCCCAGCACCACCATGCGCTGCATGTCACCGGAGCGCTGCATCACCGGAGCGCCCAGTGCTCTGACCAGCCACTGGTGCAGCAACTCCAGCGTGACGTCCATCGCCGCTTCCGCCAGTGCTGACACTTCTGCGGCGGTATCACGCACACTGGCCAGATGACAGACATCACGCCAGATCAGGCGCAACATCTGTTGCTGCTGAAACAAGCGCAGGCGCTTTTTTAGTTCTGCTTCGTCGAGCCGTTCTGTCTGCGAAGGGAACAAGCTGGCAAGACGCTGTTGCAGGGCCAGGTGAAAACCGTCCGTACACTGATGCAATAACTGACCGTTCTGATGTAACTCCAGCAAAAATCCCGGATGCTGCAGACACACACTGGCGGCATACTCGCTGCTGGCCCACACTCTGGCCAGCTGTCTTGAAAAGGTATCCTGCGACTCAGTCAAGGTTTTTAACCTGGCCGCATCACCTGTTGGCTCAGTCTCAGCCGCGGTCAACAAACGCTGCCAACAAGCGTCAATGGTCGCATGAATCTGCGGTGGAAGCTGATCGGTCTTGATCACAATTGTCCTTTAGGGATGCTGAGTTACGGCTGGCTGTCATCTACCGGCGCTTAAGTTTATACTGCGCGGCCTCAAATACAAGCCGCAAAACCACTGCCGCCCCCCTTATTAACCCAGGAAATACTACTGCTATGTTGTTGTTTAGATTAAGCAATCTTCAACTCGCCTTTGGTGACAACCCGCTGCTTGACGGCGTGTCGCTGACCATTCACAAAGGCGAGCGCATCGGCATTCTTGGACAGAACGGCGCCGGCAAGTCGACTTTTATGAAAGTGTTGATGGGTGAAATCATTGCTGATAGTGGTGAATTATGGCGCGCGGAGAGTATCCGTGTTGCCTATCTCGACCAGAATCTGCCGGCACAGGATGAGCAGACAATTTACGACTACATCGCCGGCGGCATTGAAGGGCTGGGTGATATCCTCAAGCGCTATCATGCTCTGACGCATGATGATGACCTGGACTGGTCAGATGAAAAGAACCTGAATGAAATGGGCGCGCTGCAAAAGCAGATCGAAGAACGTGACGGCTGGGCGTTTGAGCACAAAATCGAAGGCATGCTGGATATGCTGTCACTGCCCGCTGATGCGCGCATGAAAACACTGTCAGGCGGCAGCCGTCGTCGCGCCTCACTGGGCCGGGCGCTGATCAGTGAGCCGGACCTGTTGATGCTGGACGAACCCACCAACCACCTCGATATTCCCACGATCGAGTGGCTTGAAAAAGCCATCAACGATTTCCGTGGCGCCGTATTGGTAATCACTCACGACCGCCAGTTTCTCCAAAAAATCAGCAACCGCATCATCGAACTTGATCGTGGCAATCTGCGCAGCTGGGACGGTGACTACCAGTCATTTCTGGTGTTCCGCGAGCAGCAACTCGCCGCTGAAGATAAAACCAACATGGAGTTTGACAAGCGTCTGGCTGAAGAAGAAGTGTGGATACGGCAAGGCATCAAGGCGCGCCGCACCCGCAATGAAGGTCGAGTGCGCGCCCTGAAAAAAATGCGTGACGAGCGCAGTCAACGCCGTGAGCTGACCGGTAAGGCCACCTTCTCTTTGGAGCAGGCTGGCAGCTCCGGCAAAATTGTGATCGAGGCTACGCGGCTCAACCACCGGTTTGGTGACAAGCCGATTCTGGAGAACTTCTCCACCAAAATTCTGCGCGGCGACCGCGTTGGTTTTATTGGCGCTAACGGCAGTGGCAAGACCACGCTGCTGCGGATTCTGCTGGGTGAAATCCAGGCCGACGCCGGCGAGGTAAAACTCGGCACCAACCTGGAAATTTTGTACTTTGACCAACTGCGTAACAAGCTTGACCCTGAACAGACGGTAATCGACTTTTTGTCCGAAGGCCGGGAATTCATCGAAATCAACGGTAAAAACAAACACGTCATCAGTTATCTGCAGGAGTTTCTGTTCCTGCCCAGGCGTACCCGTCAACCCATCAAATCACTGTCGGGCGGCGAGCAAAACCGTCTCATCCTTGCCAAATTATTCAGCAAGCCGGCCAATATGATTGTGCTGGACGAACCGACTAACGATCTGGATATGGAAACCCTGGAGTTGCTGGAAGAACTGCTGCTTGAATTCAGCGGCACACTGTTGATTGTCAGCCATGACAGAAAGTTTCTCGACAATGTCATCACCCAGTGCATCGTGTTTGAAGCACCGGGCGTCGTGCGGGAATACGTGGGCGGTTACGAAGACTGGATCCGTCAGGGCGGCAAAATGCTGTCGTTTGAGGATGAGGACGTCATCAGCAAACCGGCTGCTGCGACCGCCGTCAAAGCCGCCTCTGTCAAAACGGAAACCGCACCTGTTCCCGCTGCGACACCCGCCAGTGCACAGCCCGCAAAAGCCAGCGCTCCCAGACACAGCCAGAAAGTGCAGCGTGAGCTTGATCAGATCACCCGGCAGATCGAAAAACTTGAAGCAGACATCAGCACCGTGGAGATACAGATGGCCGCATCAGGCTTTTATGAGCAGAACCCTGAGGTGGTGCAGAGCGCATTAAAAAAGCTGGGCGAGCTACAGGCCAAGCTTGAAGAGCATTATGCACGCTGGGAGGCGCTGGAAAGCGCCTGAGGCATATTACGTCTTATGGGCTTGCCTCACGCTTGCCTTACGCAGGCCTACTCCAGCACAACGGCCGTTCCGTATACCAGAATCTCGGCAGCGCCTGTCATGATGTAACTGGTGGAGAATCGCACATCCAGCACCGCGTTGGCACCCATGGCTCTTGCCTCCGCCATCATCCTGTCCAGGGCCTGTTCACGGGACTCCGCCATCATTTTGGTGTAGTCCTCAATCTCGCCCCCGATCAACATTTTGAGTGAGGCCATGATATCGCGCCCCACGTGCCTGGCACGGATGGTATTTCCGCGCGCCAGACCCAGAGTTTGGCTAATGGTTTTTCCTGCAATGGCTGAAGACGGGCTGATGATCATCGTTGAATATCCTTGTAACGCTCTTGTTTATGAAGAAACCACTTTTCTCTGACAACCGAAATCAACAGGATGGTCAGTCCTGACCAGAAGCTGATGCCGGCGGCTTTAATCCACAGCGGGATATCAGGACTGAGTATCCACTCGCGGGCGACCTCCCAACTGCCGAACAGAATCAACACTAATGCGCCGATGGACATCAGCACCCAGCCCACGCCACGTTCAAGCCGCGGGTAAATACCCAGCCAGTACTGATCCCACTTTTCCGCAGGCAAGTCATCAGGGCGTTGTTGACGGGTCAGGGTTTTCAGTGCCTTCATTTGTTCGAACTCCTTTTGCAGTGCGGGGTCGGCCCGGATCCAGAGCGCCACATCGGCATCCTGCTCAGGTGTTGTCTCCCCATCAAGTTGTGCCATCATCAGCTCTCTGATGCGTTGTTGATTACTCTGGTCGCCGCTATGACGAGTGTTCATAACCCAGCTCCTGTAAATGTTTGCGCAGGCGACTGCGGGCGGTATACAGACGCGACATGACCGTCCCCAGTGGTATCGACAACATGAAGGCAATGTCTTTGTAGGCATAATCATGCATGTCTTTCAGGCTGAGGATTTCTCTGTCATCGATGGTTAACCGCGTCAGTGCGCGCCTGACCTGGTGTTGCGTCTGCTCGCGGATAATCCCCTCTTCCGCAGAACTCACCACAAACCCTGTGTCTGCATCAACGCCCTGCTCTGCGTCCAATCCGGCCTGCATATCCTCATGCTCATTCGCGAACGCTGTCTCGGGATGGCGCTTTTTGGTACGCAACAGGTTAAGAGCCAGGCGTTTCATAATCGTGTAATACCAAGGGTAAAACGGTAACCCCGGTTCGAAACCCGAGATTGCCTGCCAGGCCCTGACAAACGCTTCCTGAGAGATATCCATGGCATCCTCCCGATGGCCCAAAAGTGACAGCGCATGGTAATACGCAGGTCTTTTAAGCTGTTCAACCAGTATCCGGAACGCGTCGTGATCTCCCGCAACGCAGCGTTGCAGGATAGGTTGCTCGACATCCAGATAGTTGCCCAGATAGTTGCCCGGATCATTGTTCATGGTCTTGTCTTCACCCGGCTGCTTGATTTTTTTTGCGCCTTCCGTTGATAGTACACCGCTGTCAGCAGTTTATTCGTGAGTGTTGCCAATCTGGCATGACCGATTAAACACTTCACTATCCGCGTTAAACTGAAATCCAACGGCGCTCGTAAAAGCACAAACATAATCAAAATAAACAGGCCAATCAGGGAGACGACATGAGTCAATCAGACACAACAGACACTCAGAACAGCAAAAAAGTGAACCACGGACGCATGATTCTGGTCATTCTTATCACCCTTGCTGTTGCTGCAGTGATTGCACTGGCAGGCAGTCAGAGCGGTGCCACGTACCCGTTTGCAGGCATGAACATTCCAGTATTAGTCGTGTGCGCCGCGGTGTCATTTGCCATCAACTGGATGATTTTTTTGCCATCGTGGCTGGCGCAGACCGAACACTATTTTGATCTCACCGGCAGCCTGTGTTTTATCACGCTGGCACTGCTGGCGCTGAATCTGTCACCCAATCAGGATCTGCGCGCAATCATACTGACCTTGATCATTTGTATCTGGGCAGCACGTCTGGGCAGTTTCCTGTTTCTGCGCGTGCGTCAGGACGGATCTGATGGCCGTTTTGATGCCATCAAACCCGGATTCACCCGATTCCTGGTGACCTGGAGTATTCAGGCCTTGTGGGTTTTTGTCACCAGCGCCGCAGCACTCACTGCCATCAGCAGCACACAGAGGGCGCCACTGGAAACTGTTGCGTATATTGGCATTGTTCTGTGGGCGGCCGGTTTCCTGCTGGAAATTGTTGCTGACCGGCAGAAACGTCGATTTAAGGCCAATCCGGCTAATGAAGGCAGATTTATCAGCAGCGGACTCTGGGCCTGGTCACGCCATCCCAACTACTTCGGTGAAATCCTGCTGTGGTTGGGTGTTGCCATGGTGGCGGCGCCGGTGCTCAGCGGTTGGCAACTGGTGAGCCTGATTTCCCCGGTGTTTGTTGTGCTGCTGCTGACCCGCGTCAGTGGTATTCCCTTGCTGGAGGCGCGCTCGGACAAGCGCTGGGGGTCAGAGCCTGAATATCAGTCCTACAAGCAGAATACCCCGGTGCTGATTCCAAGGCCGCCAAAATAAGTCCCTGCCTTAGCTAAATGTGCCGTCACACGCCGCCTGTCGGCAGCGTGTGACCTTGCTCCTTATCGTGGAATGTATTGCGGTTGTATCAGATGTTTCGGATCCGCGTCTGCGCGCGGCACCAGTTTCTGCGGGCGGGCATACTGATTGTCTGTGCCATACAGATTGCCATCGGCATCGACTGCAAACGAGTGCATTTCCAGCCAGGCACCCGGGCCATCCGGCGGCAGCAACCACGTGTAAATGTGATTACCTTGCAGGTCAAACTGCAACACCTTGGTCGGGCGAATGTCGGTCACCCACGCATATTCGTCGCTGACAATGATATCCAGCGGAAAATTCGGGCCCAGCCAGCGTGACCTGAACTCAAATTCAGGAACTGCGCCGGCCACACCGCGGTTAACGTGCTCAAACACCTGTACATTGAGAGCATCGCGGTCGACTACGTACAACATGTTATCCGGTCCCAGTGCCATGCCATGCACACTCAGAAACTGACCGGGCTGCTCTCCCCGCGAACCAAATTCAGACACATATTCACCGTCGCTGTTCAGCACAACCACACGGGCATTCTCCAGGCCGTCAGCCACCAGCACATGTCCGTCGGGCAAAAACACAACATCCTGAGGTTTGCCAAAATGCGTGCGGTCAGAGGCTGACACATTCTTTTCGCCCAAGGTTTTCAGCAGCTCTTTGCCGTCCTGCGAAAAGATATAGATCACATGGCCGGTTTCTTCGATGACCCAGACTTTGCGCTCCGGATCATACGGACTGACGCGCAGACGATGCGGTCCCGGACCGTCAGTGCCCGCCCACAAATGATCCCACTGATCCCACACTTCCTGCAGCTCGCCTTCGCTGTTGATGACATAGAGCAAATTCTGCCAGGTGCGGCCGCGCCCCTGAATCACATTCCAGCCCATTGATCCGGCATAGTTGGTGTATTCGGGCGGCAAAGGATCCGGCAACTGCGTCTCGCCGCGTTGCACAATCAGAATGCGGTCTTTGGATTCCACATGAATCCCTGAGTTACCGCCCCAGGTATACCCTGGCTGGGCAAAAGGCTGCATCCAGTCAACAACAATGTCGTATGGCATGGGGCCGGTTGGATCCAGGGTCTGGGTGTTACCGACTTGCGCGACGGACACGGCCGGTGCAGCGATACACACAGCAGCAAAGAGCAGGGACAAAACAGTTGGAGTGACGCCGGTACGGCGGGAGGCGGATACGCGCATGACTTGTTACCTTGTTAAATGGGGGAGTAATACAAACACGACTACCCTCTCCCCTCGTTATTGTGTGTGAGGAGCGTAGCACAGGCTTGTAAAAACCTGATAGCCCATTACTCCTGTCTTGTACTGCTGTCTTGTACTGCTGTTTTGTACTGCCTTCCGTTTATTCCACGGCCCGCTCAATGGCGCGTTTGAATGCCGGGCGTGACAGATTGCGCTGCAGATAGGCCTGCAACTGCGGATAATCATTAAGCACACTGATACGTTTAGCCAGCGATATCACATAGGTAATGCCAATGTCCGCACCGCTGAAATGCTCGCCGAGAATAAAAGGTTTATCGGCCAGCTGCTGGTTTATAAAATCCAGATGCAGCTTGATTTCAGCACCCGAAAACGTCTCCAGCGCAGCATGTGGCTGGGTGCTGTTGCGCAACAACAACATCTTGATCAGCAATGGCAAAAATACCGAGCCCTCCGGATAGTGCAGCCACTGGGTAAAGGTTGCCCAGGTTTTTAAATCGCTGCGCGATGGATGCAGCACGTGCGCCGTGTCGAATTTTTCAAGCAGGTAACTGGTGATGGCGCCAGACTCGGCAATGACCTGACCATCGTCTTCAATCACCGGTGACTTGCCCAGTGGGTGAATGTTCTTCAGTTCAGGCGGCGCGCGGAAGCTTGCAGGATCACGCAGGTACACCTGCAAATCGTAGGCGGCGCCCAACTCTTCCAGCAACCAGACAGTAAATATTGATCGCCCAATCCTTAAATGATGAACCTTTATCATTGTGCGGCACTCTCCTGTTTCACGCGCTCAATCCAACGCATAACCTGCGCCTCCAGCACCGGCATAGGCAGAGCCCCGCCACCGAGCACAGTGTCGTGAAAACCGCGGTAGTCAAAGTTGTCACCCAACTCGCTCATGGCGGTAGCGCGCAACTCCTGAATTTTTAACATGCCGATTTTGTAGGCAGTGGCCTGGCCCGCTCCGGTGAGGTAACGCTGAATTTCTGCACGCACAGCCGCTTCTGGTTGCGGCGAATTGTCGAGGAAGTATTGAACCGACTGTTCTTCACTCCACTGTTTGGCGTGCATTCCGGTATCCACCACCAGACGGATGGCGCGCCAGATTTCAGTGGCCAGTCGCCCGAAATCCGAATAGGGGTCTTCATAAAAACCCATATCCTTGGCAAGCGCCTCGGTGTACAAACCCCATCCCTCAGAGAACGCAGTGAACCCATACTGCGTGCGGAAACGCGGAATTCCTGTGAGCTCTTGTTGTATGGAAATTTGCATATGATGGCCGGGATTACCTTCGTGATACGAAATCACTTCCAGCTGATAGCGCGGCATAGCGTTCATGTCTGACAAGTGCGCATAGAACACACCCGGTCGAGAACCGTCCGGTGTCCCCGAGGCGTAATGCTGCGCGGCACCATCTTGCTCGCGGAATGCTTCCACGCGCCGGACCACCAGATCGGCCTTTGGCAATATGCCGAAATACTCCGGGAGTTTCTGGTTCATGGCATCAAGGTAGACGTTAGCCAGATCCAGATATCCCTGCCGGCCTTCATCGGTGTTCGGGAAATAGAACTGCGGATCTTCACGCATGAATACAAAAAATTCTGCCAGCGTGCCATCAAACTCTACCGCGTCTTTGATGGCCTCCATTTCGGCACGGATGCGTGCCACTTCGGCCAGACCAATCTCATGTATTTCGTCAGCGGTCAGTTCCAATGTGGTCATCAGGGACAAGCGATGATTGTAGTAGGCTTCGCCTTCCGGCAATGCCCACACGCCGCTGGCTTCTTCCGGGGTGTTAATGCGATCGGCATTTAACCATGCCAGCACTTCGTCGTACGCGGGCTTGACCTGTTCGAGCAAAGCAGTTTCAGCCTGGCCTAACATCCGCTCTGCGCTGGCCTGATCAATCTGGCCGTTCTCCAGCAGTGCAGTGACCTTGGTTTCTATGTCGCCCATCAGCGGTGACACGCCGTCGTCCGTAAACGGAGCGCCGCGCATGACACGATCAATTTCGGCAATTGCATAATCGTAACCAAAGCGTGGCTGACGAATACCTGACTCGACCGCTCGCAGGCTGCGCTGCAGATACTGGCGCATGACGTCGTCCAACTGCGTCAGCCGGGCGATGTAGGCATCCATATCTGAAGGTTGGTCAACACGATGAAAATTGATCAGAAAATTCGGCAGGCCGGCATGTGGACCACCCCGTCCAAAAATATAGTCGTGATGACGGAACGCTTCGCTGCGTTCAGCGCGCTCGAGTGCATAGGTCCAGATATCCCATGACACTTTTGCATCTTCGCTGAGTTCGTCATAGTTAAACGTTGCCTGCATGTCGGCAACACTGTTGCGCCGCCATTCAATCAAGCTGTCCATGGCGGCTTCCGACACGTCATCGAGTTTATCGTAGTCGGTTTTATCGCCCAGACGGGTCAGCCGTTGTGGGCTGAAACTCAACTCCTCAGCGAACTGCTCATCCAGCCAGGCGGTCAGCCGCTGCGACTCGGTCAGTTGTTCAGCGCTGGTGGTTTCTTCAACGCCGGCCGTTTGCCCGGCCGCGGCTTGTGTGGATGCCTGAGCGGCGTTTGATGCCGGGGGTGCCGGCACCTCTGATTCCGTACATCCGGCGATGACCATCATCATGGCCATGGCTAGCAGTGACTTTTTTATCATCAATATTTTTCCGTCATTCATTAACAAATTTGTGAGACACACAGACTTTTAGCTGTTAATTGGCACCTGCCAGCCGCTCAACAATTTCGTAATTTGCACGTACAAAACGATAAAGTTCCGCTTCAATAATGCGCTCCTGGTCGCTGTGCGCGCCAAAGCCCAGCGGGCCATCTTCCGCATCAATCGCCGGACCAATACCGTAGCAGTTGATACCCAAGGCGCGCAGATATGCCATATCGGTAGCACCGGTACTCATGGTTGGAATCACGGTGGCGCCATAGATTTCTTGCATGACTTGTTCAATGACACGGAATGCATCGGTATCCAACGGCGTAGAAGCGCCAGGTCGCATATTACGGGAAGCCCAGTCGACATTTATGTTTTCGTCGTCGATGACTTCACGCAGAGCGGAGAGAAACTGCTCAGGATCTTCATCCGGCAGCAAGCGAACGTCCAGCGTTGCTGTCACTTCCGATGGAATGACGTTGACCCGATAACCACCATTAACCATGGTTGGTGAAATGGTACTGAACAACACCGCCGCATTGCGTGGTTCATTAGTCTTCATCCATGCCAGTGCGGCCTGGCCTTCAGCCGAACCGGGATTGAGCATGGCCAGATATCGCGCCGCAGCCTCCGGTGTTGAAACCGATGCCATGCGTGAGAAGTAGGATGTAGTGGTGTCGCTCAGGCGCACGGGCGGTTGCCAGTCGGCGGCAGCCGCAATGGCTTTGGACATGTGTACCAGCGAATTACTTTCCAGCGGTACGGATCCGTGCCCGGCGATGCCCGTACTGGTCAAGGTAATAGCGCGAGGCAATTTCTCAACCGTTTGAACTCCAGCGTAATGCACCTGACCCCCTTGACGCACAACACTGCCGCCTTCGGCGATGCAATGCTCGGCATCAATGGCATCAAAGTGCTGCTGGGTGACAAACTGAATACCAATCTGGGTTGCACCCTCTTCGCCGGATTCAGCCAGGAAAATCACATCACGATCCAGTTCAACGCCCTGACGCTTGAGCATCAGCATGGTCATCAGACTGGCGACAACGTTGTCTTTGTCGTCTACGGTGCCACGACCGTAAATCCAGCCACCATCACGTTCGGCGCTGTACGGCGGGAAAACCCATTTGCTTGGATCGGTATTCACGGTGTCCTGATGCGCCATCATCAGCAAGGGGCGCTTGCTGCCATTACCCCGCAGGCGGGCAACCAGGTTGGGACGATTGGGGTCGAGGGAAAACACCTCAACCTCAATGCCTTCTTGCTGAAGAACCTCAACCAGATAATCCGTCAGCGGCTTTTCCACGCCGGGTGGATCAGCGGTATCAATGCGTATCATCGCCTGGAAGTGTCTCAGGGTTTCTTCATCAATCGCCGCCCAGTCAGGCTGTTGTGCCTGAACTGAACTGGTGCTGATCAGCAGTGCGGCAATGGCCGCTGACAATCGGTTGAGTTTGCGCAAGGTGGGTCTCCGGTACAGGGTGTCGTGCGTCAGTGTTGATGTCTGAAGCCTACACCTGCTGTGCAGGGTGTGTCCACGAGCGCGCGGCACTCTCTGTGAGTGCGCGGCGTGAGTGTGCGTGCTGATCCGCGATCAGATTGTCCGGGTCACGGCGCCAGAACGTCTATCGACCCACTGACGGTGTTTATCTCCACAGAGCCATTGCCCTCACCGGTGATGAATTGCAGGCTGCGTCCCGGACCAAACTGCGGACGCTGGGCCTCATCATCGGTAATGCCATTGTCAATGCGACTACCTACATTGGTGCGCAGGTCAAACCGGGCGTCAACATCTGCATCAAGTTGTAGTTCTATTTCACCACTGACGCTGCTGCCGTTAACGCGCGGGCTTTGGGAGTTGCTGATCGCAATGCTCATTTCTCCGTTAATGCCGTTAAACTCCAGTGTACGTGTGCCGTCAAAATTTGCCTGCAGCTCACTGTTGACCATGTTCAGAGTCACCTCTTCCGCGGCGCTGTTGATGTCCATCGCGCCGTTCACCGTGCCGACCTCAAGGCGCCCGGACGACCCATTGTCAGTGATCTCGCCATTCACTGTTTGCAGGCTGACCCGCCCGCGGTTATTGCTGCTGTTGATGGGACCGTTCACTGTTTTGAGTGCAATAACACCGCCCAGATCACTGGCCACGATGTCGCCATTAACCGTGGTGATGCTGGCGCCACCCAGCACACCAGCAACATCCACAGCAACATTGACGCCCGTGAACTCAACATCACTGTTGGCTGGCAGCACAATCTCCAGATCGCTGCCCTGCTCATTGCGGCTGCCGCGTATCGAACGTGGCATGACCACCTCGAACCGTGTAAAGCCATTATCCGATTCCAGCTCAAAACCTTCCGCGAGCTCATCCAGTTGCCCCCTCACCGAAAAGGTATTGTCTGAACCGGTGCGGATGCGCACTTCACCGCGCATGACTTCAAGTGTAATTTTTTCGTTGGCGCTGACTTGTCGGGTTTCGTCGATACTCTGCTGACTCTGGGCGCTTGCGTCCAATGTCAGTATCAACGACAACACACCGGCAAGCAGGGCAGATGTCAGATTGGTTTGTGCTTTCATGATTAATTCTCCATCCAGATGGTATTGCCCGATTCGAGTTCGCCGACCCACTGCAGATACTCGATTTGTTGTTGATAAATGCCTTCCATTTGCGCCAGCAACGCTGGCTCTTCCGGGTAATAATTCAGCGCATCGCTCACTTCATTGAGCGCCTGATCCCAGATATTTAACTGATACTGCCAGTCACCAAAATCGGCACTGACCAGTCCGACGCTGCTCAGCAGTTCTGACTTGATTGCTGTATACACCGCTGCAATCTGTTGATCCGCAGGAACCTGCTCAAGTGCCTGGCCATTGTGGGCTGGTTCGATGGCCGGCAGCGCAACCTGCAGGGCAGGATCAATGCCGATCCCGCTCCACAACATCGCGCCCAGCACCGTCGCGCCCAGCACCGCCACCGCCAGCACTGCAGCCCAACGCCTGGCAGGGGCAAGCCATCCCTGCAGACTGCGGTTCTCGTGCGCGGGTCGCTGATCCAGCCTGGGCTCTATGGACGCCCATAAATCACGCCCCGGCGTTATCTCGCGTGGCAAGCTGTCGATCAATTGATCAAGCTGCGTGTCAGTCTTCACTCAATAATCCTCGTAGCAACTGTCTTGCGCGGTGGTACTGGGCTTTGCTTGAACCCTCGGCAATACCAAGCAGATCGGCGATTTCAGTATGCTGATAACCTTCCAGCGCAAACAATACAAACACCGCTTTTGCCTGCGCGGGTAACTGCTGAATGGCGCGCTCAAGATCACGCGCTTCAGCTCTGTCCAGCGGCTGCTCCAGCAGCTGCGCATGGTCTGCAGTGGCCTCAACCTCTTCTGCCTCCACAAAGTGCAGGCGCTTGTCCAGTCTCCAGACATCAATTGCTGTGCGCGTTGCAATACTGTGCAGCCAGGTTGCCAGGGAGCTCTCCCCCTTAAACTCCGGCAATCGCTGCCAGACCTTGATAAAAATCTCCTGACAGGCATCCTCGGCCTTCTGCGCATCCCCCAGCAGGCGCCAGCAAATCGCATACACACGCGCCACGTGCTGCTGATAGAGCACATAAAACGCTTTGCGATCGCCATTCTGCGCCGAACGAATGACCGGAGTTATCTCGACTGCCATAACAAACAATTCCCGTGTTTGATGACTAAGACGGCGCCAA
>CANHAR010000022.1 GCA_947458495.1 Gammaproteobacteria bacterium
CCATGGAAACTCTGGCGCGCAGCACATTAAAACCCACAGCATGACGGTGCCCCTGTGATGAAACCACCACAGCTTGATGTTGCGCTGAGAACTGCTCCGGGCGCGACATCAAGAACCACATTGAGAACAACGCTGAGAACCGCGCTGCGCACAGTCCTGAGCGCGGCCTTTGTGCTCAGCCTCAATGCAGGACTGCAGGTTCAGGCACAGGATCTGGATGGCATCGACATGCCGTCCAGTCAGATCCTGTGTTTTGGTATGAACGGCATTACCGATCGCAGTGCGCTGGGCGTGTGTGATGCGCTGGCGCTGGGTGAGAATGTGCGGGCACGCGAACTGGCTCAACAATGGGTGAGTGAGCAACCTGAATCGCCTGCTGCACAGTTTGCGCTCGCAGAAGTACTGTTCCGCGTTGAGGGCAACCTGCCGCGGGCGCTGTTTCACCTGAATGTTGCCGAATCCCTGATGCCCTATTCCAGCCTGGGCCGCGCCGTCGAGTCCGGTAATCTGGAGTGGCATTACCTCACGCTCAGCCAATTGTCCTATGCCCATCAGTTGATCGGAAATCAACTGGAGTCGCTGCGTTATCTGGAACTGATCGGTGAATTTTATGGCCAGGATGTGGAGTCATTCCGCGGTTGGCCACTGATCAAACTTAAACAATACGATGAAGCCCGCGCCAGCGCCGAGCGTGTGCTGGCCAGCAGCGACAATGCCCGCGATCGTAGCCGCGCCTGGAACACGCTGTGCGCTGTGGAACTGGCGGATCTGCGCCCGAATGAATCGCTGCAAGCCTGCGAAAATGCCATGGGCGAAGATGAAAGCATTGCGCTGGCGGATGAAGAGGCCGATCTGGATACCGTGCATCTGCTCAATGCCTCGGAAGTGTCATTAAATCTGTTACGGTTTCAGGAGGCTGAGGACTATCTCAACCGCGCATCGCGGCAGATTGATCCGGACAGTGTTGGCAATCCCTGGGTCTATAAACTTTATCTGTACATGAATCAGGCGCGCTATGACAGTGCACGTGACGCCCTGGACCGCATGCTGGTGTGGCGCGACGCCCAGAGTCCGCTGGTTGGTGTGATGAATCGCGGTGATCACTTTCTGGTGAGTGCCATATTCCTGCTGCTGGCAGGTTACCCCGACGATGCTGCCCGACTGACACAGGCGGCACTGAATCAGCCAGACCGCACCGGCTCCTATACCGCTGATGAAGCACAAAAAGATTCGGTGGCGGCCCTGGTCAACAGTATGGCGCATCGACAGCGTTACGAGCGCCTGCGTGAGCGGGCAGCTCTGCAATCCTGGTGGTCCAGCGGACGCCTGCGTATTGAGGCGCAGGCGGCACAATTTCAGTCCTGGCGGGCCGGCAGACTGGCAGCGTCGCTGTTTGCTAACCAGGACGTCCTGCAAAACCGCATGCGCCCTTACGCGCCGCTGGATGTGCATATCCCCGAATGGATTGAATCCGGCTTGGTTGAACTGATGGGCGCGGGTGTGATGCAGAATCTGCTCAGCACCGCAGCCGCGCAGGGCGTGTTTGCGCTTAACGAAGGTTACTTTTTTGCTTACCAGACTGAGATTTTTGCCGTGCGCGGCAATCAAGCGCTGGTGCAGGACGCTGCAGAGCAGGCTTTGCGCCTGCTCCCGGCACAGGAAGTATTGCTGCGGGCGCGGGTTTCTCTGCGCCTGGCCAACGCGATGTGGCGGGAAAATCAACACAGCGCTGCGCTGGAACATTTTGCTTATGCGTTGCGCCACGACCCGGGGTTGCTGCGTCGGACTGGCACTGCCATTCCGGTCAACTTTATGGCCAATGGCCGTGCAGATGCGTTTGTAGAGGACTTGCGCGCTTATCTGGACAACTCACCGCGCCTGATCACCCATGCGCAGGGTCTGCCGCTGGAATTGCTGGCGGATGATTCTCAAACGCTGTGCCTGCGCGACAGTAGCGGCGATGCTTTGTCGTGTATACAACTGGCGGCCGCTGAGTCCAGCGACGAGGCACCCTCTGTTGAAAGCGCCGGGTTCAGCGATGCACAGCGCCTGGTGCAACAGTTTCATGAAGGCACTTTCAGTCTGTCCTACGATATCAGCCGCACTCAACGACTGGCACTGCTGGGCAACAGCGTCATCTTCAGCAATCAGGTCAACAACCCCACCGCAGATCAGACCATGCAATCACCGCGGTGATTGCTGGGCAACAGTCAGGAAGCTCCTGGTACTAACACTATGCACACTACTCCCCGTTCGCTTAGCCGCAGCATGATTTTATTGCTGGCGGCGGCCTCTGCCCTAGGCCCCGTTGCCATGCAGATCATGTTGCCGGCCATCCCTATCGTACGGGAGAATTTTGGTATCAGTACGGGCACTGCGCAGCTGACCTTGAGTTTATCGATGCTGTCCATTGCACTGGCCACGTTGATCTATGGTCCTTTGTCCGACCGCTTTGGCAGACGTCCAGTGATGCTGACCGGCATTGCCATCACCGTGCTGGGTTCGGGTCTGTGTATGCTGGCGGGTTCCATTGAATGGCTGATCGCCGGGCGCATTGTGCAGGCAGCAGGGGGCGCAGTGGGACTGGTGCTGGCGCGCGCGATTGTGCGCGATGTGTATGACGCTGCTGACGCCGCCGGCATTATTGCCACATTGGTGATGGTTATGGTGGTAATGCCGATGATCTCGCCACTGGTGGGTGGTGAACTGTTGGTGCGATATGACTGGCACTCAATTTTTTATCTGGTGGCTGTTGTCGCTTTGGTGATGTTGGTTGCCATGGTTAAATTTTTGCCGGAAACGCTGACCGGGCCAGTAGCCTTTACCGGCGTCGCCAGTATGCTGCGGGGATTCGCCAGTTTGTTCGGGTCACGGGTGTTTTCGGCCTACGCCTTTAATGTGGCGTTTATCTCGGTGGTCTTTTTTACTTTTATTTCAGCAGCGCCGGAAATCATGGTGTCCGTGTTGAAACGCCCGCCCAATGAATACGGATACTATTTTGTGATGGTGCCGGCGGCATTTATGGTTGGCAACTATGTGGCGCGCAGCCTGTCAAAACGAATGGGCATTCTGCGCATGATTGCCATGGGCTCCAAGCTCAGTATTGCGGGTATCGTGATTGCATTACTGCTGCATGTTGCCGGATTTATTCATCCACTGGCGTTGTTTATGCCAGTAGCACTGACCACCTTCGGCAATGGCATTTCATTGCCGAATGCTCAGGCGGGTGCTATCAACGAGTTTCCAAATATGGCCGGAAGCGCATCAGGTCTGACCGGATTTCTGCAGATGGGCTTGTCAGCACTGGCTGCACAATTGGTCGCACTGCTGTTCAACGGCACGGTCTATCCGATGCTGCTGTTGATGCTGGTGGCCTCGGTGATTTCCCTGGCCAGTTTTATGCTGATCAACCAGCCTGAGGACCGGTGATACTGGTCATGCTGGCGGTGATCAGCAGCACCACCACAGCCAGTCCGGTTTCTAAACGGATGCTGCGCGCCAGCAGGTGATGCATCGTTGAGTTGCCGGGCATTTGCTCAGCTGCACCACGCAGCCGCGGTACCCAGCGGAATTTATGCACGGCACCCAGCCCCATCATGGCCGCTACCAGCAGCACCTTTGCCAAAAACAGTTGTCCGTAAAGAGTGCTGAACAGGGTGCTGAACAAAGTGCCAAAACCACCAGTCAACAGCCAGAACAGGCTAACGCCGGTGATCACCATCACCGTCAGCATCACCCAGGCGTAACGACCGAATTGTTGCAGCATATCCGCAAGTTGTTGTGTATTCGCTGTTTGTTCACTGTCCGCAGCGACTGCCAGATAGAGCGGATACAGAGCACCTGCCCAGCATCCGATGGCTAACACGTGAAAGGCCACCAGACCCTGCGCCTGCATGCTGAGCGCACTGCTGTGGCCCTGAACGGACACCGACAGCATAAAACTGCCAGCTGCAGCCAATGCCATGACCATACAAAAGGCCTGGATACTCCGGTGATGCAGACCAACGCCAGGGAAGTTAAGGGGCATCAGACAGAGCAGCGCCAGCATAAAACCGGCCAAACGCCAACGCAGAGCCGACCCGATCTCGGTATCAACGAGGATGCTGCCGATCAAGGGATCAAACATCCCGGCGATGCCGCGTTGATTGACAGAACCGACTTGCACAAGAAAATACAGACAGGTAGCGACTAGCCCGATTAACAGGGCCGGCATCATAAACCGGCGGGTGATCAGCAGCATCAGTGCGGGTTGCCGGCGACAAAGCAACAACACAAAGCTGCCGCCCATAGCCGCCAGCATACCCAGATACACCAAGGCCTTGCTGAGTATGCCGGCCAGTTCCCACTCGTTCATGCTTTAACCGCGCTATTCAGAACAGATCAATGATGCTGATGCGGTGTTTCTTCAGAATTGCCGTGTGAGTGCATCATCTGGTGTGCCGGCGCACCTTCGGCGCTCACCGTGAAACCAAAGGTGCCATTCACTGTGTGTCCATCTGAACCAATCACCGTCCAGTTAACAGTGTGAGCACCCATCATCATCACCGGGAGTTCGTAACTGAGCGTTTGTGTGGGCTCAGTAGACGGGGTGAATCCGAATTCGATCTGATGTGCAGCCCCATGAACCACAGTCAGACGCAATACGCGGACAGGCTCATTAAACGTTAATTCCAGCTTTTCTGGCGCGGTAACCGTGGCCTTATCGCCAGGCATGGATGAGCTCAGAACGCTGTGGGCCAGCGCCGTCGCGGAAAAGGCAGCTGCCAAAACAGCAACACCGCAAGTCAACAGCATTGATTTAAACCAGGAATTCAGTCGCATTTTTTACTCCCTTCACATGATGGATCCCGCGACAGTCTACCCGATCAGATTCGGGTTTACAGCAGCCAAGGTGCGACAGATCGTCGCAGGCAGCGGTGAATTAGCCGCCTGGCTGTACTGAAACCCGCCGACGACTCAGCTACAATGCCGGCCCTCTGGCGGTCACAGAACGTGCGACAGATCATAATAATAAAAACACAAAGGCATTCTTGATGAGCGATAAATTGCTGGATGGTTACAAACGTTTCAAAGCGGGCTACTTTGCTGAAAATCGCGACAAAATCCGCGAACTGGCACGCAACCAGAAACCCTCCTACGTACTGATCACCTGCTGCGATGCACGCCTGGAACCTTCGTTGATATTTGATACCGAACCCGGCGAACTGTTTGTGATCCGCAACGTTGCCAATCTGGTGCCTCCCTTCGAAACCGGAGGCTCTTACCACGGCACCAGTGCCGCGCTGGAATTTGCCATCACCGTGCTGGACGTACCTGAAATTCTGGTTCTGGGCCATTCCCGTTGCGGCGGTATCCGCGCGCTGGTGACGGATCAGAACACGCTGGCACCGGATTCCTTTATTGCGCGCTGGATGTCAATTGTTGCGCCGGTTGCAAAACTGGCAGACACCAACAACCTGGATGACATAAAAACCTTTAACCGCTGTGAACAGGCTGCAGTCGGCTTCTCACTGCGCAACCTGATGAGCTATCCGTGGATTGCCAGCCGCGTTGAGGCTGGCACCTTGAAGTTAAAAGGGTGGCATTACAACATCTACACCGGCGCCCTGAAACAGATCCAGGATCAGGACACCATTTCTACGATTGTGGATGACGATGTGCAAAATTAACTGAGCAACGAGCGGAAATGCGCTCGCTGTTCTTGCCACAAAGTTGTGCCCGGACGTTTCAGCAACTGCAAAAAAGACAGATTTGCGACAGATTTCATTTGCTTGGCATAAGAGAGCATGTGGTTTACCTTAGCGCCGCAGTTGGACTGAATTTTTCTTGAAACAGATCAGGATTTTTTATGAGCGGTTGGGACAATGCAATAACTGGCAAGCCTGGCACAGGCGCCGTTAATTCTCACAGTTTCGGGGGCGCGGTCAGCTTTTTCCGCACGCCTTTTGCACGCGATCTGAGCGGCATCGATGTGGCGGTCATGGGAATACCCTTTGATATCGCCGTCACCAATCGTTCCGGGGCACGTCTTGGCCCGCGCGCGATCCGTAACGCCTCCATGTCGCTGGCCTGGGAGCGTCCCTGGCCGTGGAAAACCGATCCCTTGCAGGCACTGAAGGTGGTTGATTATGGCGATTGTGAAAACACCATGGGCGGCGGTCTGACCAGTGTCCGGCATATTGAACAGGGCATTTCTGATGTACTGGATGCCGGTTGCGCAACGCTGCTACTTGGTGGCGATCACTTCATTACCTATCCCAGTTTATGTGCTCACTTCAAAAAACATGGTCCCATCAGCCTGATTCACTTTGATGCGCATACCGACACCTGGCCAAGTTCGGGTGAAGGTATCAATCACGGCACCATGTTTTACAAGGCTGCCAAAGAAGGCATTGTGGTGCCGGAGCGCTCGATTCAGATTGGTATTCGCACCACCAATGACGACACTCTGGGCTACGAAATAGCCTCCGCCATTGATGTACATGAAAACAGCACCCATTCGATAGTTCAGCGTATAAGAGATCGGGTAGGCGACTCGCCCGCCTACATCACCTTTGATATTGATTGCCTCGACCCGGCGTTTGCGCCCGGTACTGGCACTCCGGTACCCGGTGGACTATCGTCGTTTCAGGCACTGAGCATTATCCGCGGCCTGGTGGGCATCAACCTGATCGGCATGGATGTGGTGGAAGTTGCCCCGGCCTATGATCACGCAGAACTGACTGCGTTGGCTGGCGCACAGATCGGCATCGAGCTGTTAGCGCTTTATGCTGAATGCCGCGCCGCCAGGGCTTAACTGTTTTTTTTTCAGTGTGGGGGACGGAGAGATCATTTTTTGATCTCTCCGTCCCCATGGGAGATAAGGAAAACTGATGACAGATTTAAACGCAAACACCGCTGATCAATGGACAGTTGAGGATGCCAAGGAGCTTTACGCGCTGGAGACCTGGGGCGACGGCTTTTTCAGCATCAACAGCAAGGGGCATGTCAGTGTAAGGCCCATCGAAGGTGCGGATATCAGCGTTGACCTGATGGACGTGATTGATGAAGCGCTGCAGGACGGCTCGACACTGCCCCTGCTGGTACGTTTTCAGGACATCATCAGCTCTCGGGTCAAAAAGCTGAACCGCAAGTTCCGCGATGCCATCGAAGCGGCTGAATACCAAGGCAGATACCGCAGTATTTTCCCCATCAAAGTCAACCAGCTGCAGGAAGTGGTGGTTGAGGTGATGGACGCCGGTAAAGAATTTGATATCGGACTGGAGTGCGGCTCCAAAGCCGAGCTGATGGCTGCGCTGCCGATGATTGGCACCGATACGCTGCTGTTGTGCAACGGGGTGAAAGATCACGTTATGTTGAGCATGATGCTCAACGGCCAGCAGCTCGGGCAACAGGTCATTCCCATTATTGAGAAATATTCGGAATTTGATCAGCTGATGATTCTTGCCGAACAGCGCCAGCAGATTCCTCGACTGGGCGTGCGCGTCAAATTAAATACACGTGGCGCCGGCCGCTGGTTTGAGTCAGGCGGCTCGCGTTCCAAATTTGGTCTGACGATACCGGAGCTGGTGCGTTTGGTCAGTGAACTGGAAAAAAAGCAGATGCAAAGTTCGCTGGAGCTTCTGCATTTCCATCTGGGCAGTCAGATCTCTGACATTCAGGTGCTGCGCGCCGCGGTCAAGGAGATCACGCAGATTTATGCCGAACTGATCACCCGTGGTGTACCGGTCAAGTTTCTGGATGTCGGCGGCGGTTTGGGAGTTAACTACGGCGGCGACTACGACAACCCGGAATCCTCAATCAACTATGGTCTGCGCGAGTATGCCAACGTTGTGGTGTACGCAGTGCAGGAAATCTGCAACGAGCGCGGGGTGCCCTGCCCCACACTGTTGTCGGAAAGTGGTCGCGCGCTGACCGCTCATCACTCCATGCTGGTGGTGCCGGTGCTCGGAGTTCACCGCCCGGACAGTCCGCCGGTCAACGATTTGCCCCCGGATTCGCCATCGGTGGTGATGCGCATGGAAACTTCATATGAGGAAGCCTGTGCCACAAAGGTCACCGGCATTTTGCTGGAGTGTTATCACGACGCCCAGGAAGCGCGCCAGGAAGCTGAGCAAATGGCCAGACTGGGATATCTGACCCTTGATCAGATGGCGCATACTGAAAGCATGTACTGGAGCACCTGCCGCGAGGTGCTGCGCAAACTGACCGCCGCTGAACTGACGCCTCCCCCGAATGAACAACTGGAACTTGAAGAGCAGCTCACTGATTTGTATTTGTGTGACTTCTCGGTGTTCCATTCCATTATTGACCACTGGGCCATCGAACAAGTATTCCCGGTATTACCCCTGCACAAGCATGATCAGCGCCCCGAGCGCCGTGCCCAGGTGGTTGACCTGACCTGTGACTCCGACGGCAAGATAGATCAATACGTGGTTGGCAGTGGCAACACCAGCTGGCTGCCGCTGCATACCCACCATCACGGCGAGCCCTACTATATCGGCATTTTTCTGGTGGGCGCTTATCAGGAAATTCTTGGCGATGCGCACAACCTGCTGGGACGTGTTGACGAAGTTCACGTGTATGCACGTGAAGACGAAACCGGCAACTTCTGGATAGAGGAAACTCTCAAAGGCATCAGCATTAAAGAAATGTTGAATCAGGTGCAATATTTCCCGAACGACCTGGACCGGAGGATGACCGAACTGGTGCGTAAACAGATCAATGCTGGTGTCATCAAACCCGCAGAAGGCTCGCGCATTCTGAATAATTACACCAAACGATTGGAAGAAAGCACCTACTGCACAACAGACGTTGTGCAGTAATTCACACGCATTAACGCAACTGTTTTACCCACAAAAAGAGGAAAAGAGACATGTTCAGTCACATCATGCTTGGCGCCGATGACATCGAAAAATCCAAGGCATTTTATGATGCAGTGCTTGGCGCACTGGGTTGCCCACCCGGTTTTATCGACGATAAGGGGCGCTGCTTTTATCGCACCAAAACCGGCATTTTTGCACTCAGCAAACCCATTGATGGTGAACCGGCCAGCCACGGCAATGGCAGCACAATCGGGTTTAGCGCCGACTCCCCGGAAGCAGCTGACGCATGGCATGCCGCTGGCATCGCTAACGGCGGCATCACTTGTGAAGACCCGCCCGGTGTGCGCGCCGGCGCTCTCGGCAAATTGTATCTGGCCTACCTGCGCGACCCGTCAGGCAACAAAATTTGTGCCTTGCACCGGATGCCATGAAAAAAGAATGCGCTGATACATCACCGAAGTGATCGTTTGC
Source organism: Gammaproteobacteria bacterium (assembly GCA_947458495.1). Taxonomy (GTDB): domain Bacteria; phylum Pseudomonadota; class Gammaproteobacteria; order Pseudomonadales; family Pseudohongiellaceae; genus Pseudohongiella. The sequence goes on from CANHAR010000022.1 coordinate 9,297, forward strand.
GCATGCGCGGCGCAGATCAAAAAGTTGCTGCAGGCACCATGGCATCGCTGTGCGTAATTGCGCCAACTGTTAGTGATCTGCGCCTGCACACCATCATCAGATCAGGAACAATACTTATAGATATCAATAATGTAGAGAATGGCTTGAATATTGCCTTCTGTTAACCCGGTGGTTTAACTATATAAGGAATTTATAACAATGCTTGCAATCAAAGGCCTGTCCAAGACTTACAAAAACGGCGTACGTGCCCTCAACAACATCACACTGGACATTCCCACCGGTATGTTCGGACTGCTGGGACCCAATGGCGCCGGCAAATCATCATTGATGCGTACGCTCGCCACTTTGCAGGAAGCCGACAGTGGCTCGGCTTTTCTGGACGACATCAATATCCTTCAAGACAAAGACAGCCTGCGCAAAGTCCTTGGTTATCTGCCACAGGATTTTGGCAGTTATCCCAAAATGACACCGCTGGATATGCTGGACCATTTTGCCATTCTCAAAGGTGTCAGCAATCGTTCTGAACGGCGCGACATGGTGGACAGCCTGCTACACAAAACCAATCTGTACGATGTGCGCAAAAAAGCCATTGATACTTTTTCGGGCGGCATGAAACAACGCTTTGGCATTGCGCAGGCACTGATTGGCAACCCCAGACTGATTATTGTGGACGAACCGACTGCCGGCCTTGACCCCTCTGAGCGTAACCGCTTTCATAATCTGCTGGCAGAAATTGGTGAAAACATTGTGGTGATTCTATCCACACACATTGTGGAAGACGTCAGTGATCTTTGCCCGAACATGGCCATCATGGGCAAAGGCGAAATCCTGCTCAGTGGTCGCCCGCGCCAGGTCATTGATAATCTGCGTGGCCACATCTGGCGCAAGCGTGTGAAACGCGATGCACTTGCCGACTATCAGCAGCAATATCAAGTGATTCTGTCGCACCTGACCGAAGGCGAGACGGTAATCCACGTGCTCAGCGCCACCCATCCGGAAGGGTTTGAGCCACAGGAGGTCGATCTGGAGGATGTGTACTTCTCCACGTTGATCAAACATGACATCAAGGTCGCGGTGTAAGGCCAGCGGCCACAGGAGCATTGTCATGTTTTGGACTATCGCCCGATTTGAAATGAATTTTCACCGCCGTCAGTACCTGTTCTATGTGCTGTCCGGTGTGTTTTTCCTGCTGTCGTTTCTGGGCACCACCACAAATGGTGTGCAGATTGGCGGCGACTTCAGCAATGTCAACATCAATTCCCCGTATGCCATTCTGATAAAGCTGAGCACAATGTCCGTGATCACCTTGCTGGGGGCCATTGCGTTCTCCGCCAGCGGAGTGATCCGTGATCAGGAACTCAAAATGGCAGAGCTGTTTCTGTCCACGCCGGTGCGCAAATTTGAATATGTGTACGGGCGCTTTTTTGGCTCGTTTGTGTTTGCAGCCGGCATCTATCTGGCGGCGGCACTGGGCATCATGGTTGGCGAGTTTATGCCATGGCTGGATCAGGAACGTCTCGGCGCGTTTGATTTTAATGCCTACTGGTACAGCATCTGGCTGGTGGGTCTGCCGAATTTGTTTATCTGTTCCAGTATTCTGTTTTGTATCGCTACCGCAACCCGCAGCATGATGGCCACCTACACCGGCATGGTGGCGTTACTGATGCTGACATTTTTGCTGGAAACCTTTAACGAACCGGCAACTGTCGAAACCATCAGCATCCTTGACCCTTTTGGGGCAACAGCAATACTTGAAGCCACCCGCTACTGGACAGTATTTGAAAGAAACACCTTGTTACCCGCGCTGGAAGGCGCATTTCTGTTTAATCGCTTGTTGTGGATGGGCATTGCCCTCGCATTTCTGGCGCTGGCATCATGGCTGTATCCGTTTAACATCAATCCGTCGCGCAAACAGCGCAAAAAAGCGGCGCTGCTGGACAGTGACACCGCACCGTCAGCCCCGGTTGCCGCGGCACTGCCGGCGGCACTGACGCGGGTACAACAACAGTTTGGCCTGACCACCCAATGGCAACAGTTCTGGTCACAGACCCGCCTTGAAGTCAAAAGCATCATGCGCAGTACCGCGTTTCTGATCCTGTTGCTGATGGGACTGGTGCTGATTGTCGCCAATGCCGCGGGCAATCTGGGCAATCTGTTCGGGACATCGGTGTACCCAACCACCGCGATTATGGTCGACATCATCAATGGCGCTTTCTCGCTGTCACTGTTGTTTGTGCTGGTCTATTACGCGGGCGAACTGATGGTGCGCGAGCGTCAGGTGCGCATTTCTGGCATCGTTGACTCCATGCCGTTCCAGAACTGGGTGATGCTGGCCGCAAAACTGTCAGCGTTGACACTGGTGATTGTTGCCATGATGTTGTCTGCCATGCTGGCTGGCATCGGCGTACAAGTGTCGCGCGGTTTTTACGAGATCGATGTGCTGCATTATCTGGCAGGCCTGCTGTTCTTTTTCCAGTTCCCGATTTACCTGATGATGGTGCTGGCGATTTTTGCTTTTGTGCTCACGCGTAACAAATTTTTTGCCATGGCGCTGATGGTGATTTACGTGATGTTCCTGATGGCAGCGCCTCAGGTTGGACTTGAACATGCGCTGTACCGGATGCGTATGCCGTATCCGGCCTACTCGGCCTTCACAGGTTACGGTCACAATCTGGAGCCAATTCTTTGGCAAACCTTGTACTGGGGATTGTTTGGCTGCTTGTTGCTGCTGGTTGTGCAACTGCTGTGGCCGCGCGGCAGCGAGGATGACTGGCGCAACCGATTCAGCGTCGCCCGTCAGCGCCTGACACGCCCGATGGTGGCATCACTTGCCGTGGTTAGTACCTTGTTTGTGATCACCGGCGGCTGGATTTATTACAACACCAATGTGCTCAACAACTACAGCACCTTCCGTGATCGTGAACGCATGCAGGCCGACTACGAAATACGTTATCAACTATATGCCGAACTTAACCAACCGGCGATTACCAGTGTGTATACCGAGGTGGATATTTACCCGGATACCCGTGACGTGATGATCAAGGGCCGTTATTCGCTCACCAACCGCTCCAGCGAGCCGATCAGCGAAATTCACATCAGCCTGATGCCAGAGCTGGACCTGCAGATGCTGGATATACCGGGCGCTTCTCTGACGCATGTAGAAGAAGCCTTGGGTTATCGTATTTATGCGCTCCGAACCCCGCTGGCGGCCGGCGCGGATCTGACCATGGACTTTGATGTGGCATGGACAACCCCCGGGTTTTCCAACAACGGTCACGGCGCTGAAATCACCTCCAACGGTACGTTTTTTAACAACGGTGCCGCATTCCCGCAGATCGGTTATCAACGCTCGCAGGAACTTCAGGACAACAACACGCGCCGGCGTTTTGATCTGCCTCCGGTGCAGCGTGCCGCCAGTATTGATGATCCTGACGCCTTGATGAAAAGCGGGCTGGGCGGCAGCGGTCGTGTCAACTTTGAAACCATTGTCTCGACGGCCACGGGACAGACTGCCCTCGCTCCCGGTTATCTGATCCGCGACTGGCAGGAGAATGGCCGGCACTATTTCCATTACCGCATGGATACACCGATCTGGAATTTTTACTCCTTTATGTCCGCTGCGTATGAAGTAAAAAAAGATACCTGGACCAGTCCGGCTGGCGATGAAGTGGCTATCGAGGTTTACTATGTGCATGACTACAACATCGACACCATGATCCGCTCCACCAAAAACTCACTGGATTATTTTACGAAGAACTTTTCGCCTTATCAGTACCGACAATTCCGTATCCTGGAGTTCCCGCGTTTTCAGGGCACGTTTGCACAGGCGTTTCCCAACACCATTCCATTCTCCGAAGCCATTGGCTTTATCGCTGATCTGCGCGACCCGCGAGAGATCGATTACGTGTTTTATGTGACTGCGCATGAACTGGCGCACCAGTGGTGGGGTCACCAGGTGATTGGTGCAGACGTGCAAGGTTCCACCATGATTGTGGAGTCTCTGGCGCAGTATTCGGCTTTGATGGCAATGGAGCGCGAGTACGGGGCTGAGCACATGCAACGTTTTCTGGCCTTTGAGCTTGATCGTTATTTGCAAGGCCGCGGCGGTGAGGCGATTGAAGAAATGCCTTTGTATCTGGTGGAAAACCAGGCCTACATTCATTACCGCAAAGGCAGCCTGGTGCTGTATGCCATCAAAGATTATATCGGTGAGGACAACATGAACCGGGCACTGGCCGATTTCCTCGACAAGTTTGCCTTTGGTGAAGCGCCCTATCCCACTACCCGCGATCTGATCAGCAGCATTCGTGCGCATACGCCCGCTGAATTTCAAGACGTCATCACCGACATGCTGGAGCGCATTGTGCTGTTTGACTTGCGGGTCACTGATTCGCAGCTCACAACACTGGCCGATGGTCGCTACGAAGTGACTCTGGAGATCAGCGCCGGGAAATTTGAGGCCAGCGGCGGCGGTGAGGAAAGCGCCATCACGATCAACGACTGGGTGGATGTGGGCGTGTTCGGTGCTGAAGATCCGCTTACCGGTGTACCCACTATGCTGTATCTGCAAAAACATCTGATCAACAGCAATGAGCAACAAATTGTGGTCACCGTCGACAGCGAACCGGTCAGCGTGGGTATAGATCCCCTGAACAAACTGATAGACCGCAACCCGTCCGACAATGTGGTCCCTGCACAATAAGTGTCAGTTCACACATGTCTTGGCTTAAGTCAGTTCCGGTGCTAATGTCTGGCGCAGGAACTGGCTCAAACCAACACGGCAACCATGGGCGCTGAGCGCAGCACCAGCGTTAACGTGCAACTGGCACTTACGCCAGACCGGCGGATTCGACGGGCGTCCACCTCAGGCGCTGTTCAGGTTTGAATTGGCGGCGAGTCGCAGCACCCTGACATCAAAAACGCAGCAGACAATCAACAATAAAACAGGAGTACAACATGAACATTCTGAAAAAGGTCTTTGTGATGGTAATGATGAGCGTGATCGGCAGTGTCGCCCAGGCACAAGCACCTGCAAACTTTATCCTGACCGTTGACGGTTTTGCAGACGGCGCGGATATCCCCGTGCGATTCAGCCAGGCCGCTGAAGGCGCTGCACCTGGCGGTGGTACATCACCGGCCCTGAGCTGGATCAATGTGCCTGCCGGCACCCAGAGTTTTGTTGTCAACATGGAAGATCTGGATTTTGCGCCCAACCGTGGTACCAAAACTCAAGTACATTGGGTTGTCTGGAATATCCCCGGTGACGCAACCGGACTGACAGAGGGCCAGCCCGCCGGTGACCAACTGCCCAATGGCGCCTCACAGGTCAGTGCAACCGGACGTGTCTACCGTGGTCCCGGCGCACCTGCGACACGCCCGAAACATCACTACATGTTCGAAGTCTATGCACTGGACACCGTGATCAATGTGACCGCCACCGATGATCCGATTGCCACACGTGACGCGGTCTTGGCAGCGATGGAAGGCCACGTGCTGGCTAAGTCCGTGTATATGGGCCGTTTTCACCGGCCCCAGTAATCAGACGTCATCGAGCGAATCCCATTAACCAGCGCCTGAAAAGCTGGCTAATGGGGCAGAGCAAGCAGAGATCCTGCACAATTGTTAAGCGTTCTTAATCTGAACCGGTAGTAACAGATAAGATTCTTTGTCACCACCGGTATAAATAATGTGCCGTCCTGCATTCATCAGCTCTTTATGTTGAGAATTTCTATTCTCAACAATATCCTGACCGCGGACTGTCAGGATCAGGGAGCTGCCAGCTTCAAACAGAATACTGTTTGGTAAAATCTCAATGGCCAGATCCATGCGCTCCCCCGGAATAACTGGACGCACCTCATCAAAAGCCAGCCACGGACGCCAAGGGTGCGAGCGTTGCTCATCAAGACTACGATGCGATGCGCGCAGCCAACCACGTGAGGCAATCTCGTTTCGGTACAGGAAGTTATAAAATAATTCTTCTTCATCAGCAGCGTTGAACTTACGGATACCAACAAAAATATCCATCTCTTTCCCACTATCGGTGGCCGCAGATAAATATAGCGCAATGGGCCCGGTGATCTCTGTGTCCCGCTCAAACGTTACTTTGAAGTCAAGGGCTTCACCTTCCGTGCTGGCGTATGAAGCCTCGGAATCATTTGCGGGCTTTTCCGTGCTCAGACTCAGGTTGGCCGCATCAAGATGATAAGGGACAAACTGAGTATCAGACGGAGGCCAGGCCCTCTCCTTGCGGCTCCGATAATCCTCCCTTGTAAGTCGTGTTTCCAGATGCACCGGCGCAACATCGGCCATCGCATCCGCTTGCATTTTCAGATAACGATCCAGAAATGCTCGCTGATAATCCAATGCCTCCAAACTGTGAGAGACAGTCCATTCATGGCGCCCGTGCGTGTAAAGCCATTTTTCTGTTGACGAAATTTCTTCATAGGCGACGAAGCAACCGCGTGAATGAATGCCCTGCGCGGACCATGAAGCACAGATCAGGGCTGGAACAGTGATCGCCGACAAATTAACGCGCGGTGGAAAAGCCCTTGTTGGTGGTGCGCGTCGAGTACTATTAAAATTTATCGGTCCATCATTGCCAGGGGCGGAATTACTTTGGTCTCCCCGTATCCACCAGTCGACGAATCCTGTTTCAGGAATTCCGCCGTGAAAGAATAAATCGCGATACGGATCTGAAAAGCCCTCCCAGGGAATCATTGCAGCCAACCCTTCCGGCTGCAAAGCAGCAACTGCCCATTGCACAACAGCAAGATAAGAGACGCCAACCATTGCTACTCGACCGGAACTCCATATTTGCTGACTGCTCCACGTGATTATGTCTGCATAATCACGAATAGTTGCTGGACCGACGGCATTGAGCTCTCCTTCAGAGTTGCCGCTGCCGCGTCCATCCACATGCATGACAATATAGCCTTGCGGCACCCAGTAACCCGGGTCCGGTGCCTCAAAAGGGGTATGGTCGCTTACTCGGATATCCCCAAAGTCCAGACCAACCGCACGGAAGATCTCGGCACGACCTTCTATTGCATAATAGCGCGGGTGCAGATCCTTGCCATACACGGTAAATGCGCAGATAACCGGGTATGGACCAGGAGTCTGAGGGCGATAAATATTGCAGGCGATGCGAGTACCGTCTGTCATAGTCAGCATCACGTCTTTTTCAATGATGATGTCTGCAGGCAATGGATAGATTTCCAGATGATCGCGCCCGGTCACCATGGTAATGGTTTCAGTGCTGCCTTGAGCCTGCACGGGCATGCTGCTGCCAGTCAAAGCAATTAATCCTGCAATTGAACGGCCTGCAGTAAAACGTAGTAACCCTGCAGAGGCTATGGCAGACGAGGCAAGTAAATGGCGGCGTGACAGGCCGATTGATTTGATTTTGTCATCCTCGGTCATTCTGATTTCCTTTGCGGTTGTTGGTGATAGAGCAAAAATTTTGTTTAGTGGCCCGCATGATAGAGGTCGTTTTTCCGTATCAGAAACCAGCCAGTCAGGAGAAGCGTCAGGGCAATTGAAAATCCAAAGATGTTCGCATCCAACCCCATTACCAGAGGAACTCCGGCTTCGTCACCCATTGAACCGCCGTAGAGCGGACTGGTGAAAGCACTGAGCATGAAGCTGCCATACACGCACAGCCCGAGAATGCCGGCAAGGTTCACGCCAAAGACGATGGACTTGTACAGCCACAGAAAGTACAGGGCTAAGATTGCGATCAGGGTGTTGATGCCCAGCAGCCACACCATGTGCATGCGTGCATGAGGCGTCCACTCTGGATGGAAGACGTGAGTTGCCGTTAGATCGATGATCAGCGGGCCGAGTCCATAAACTAGTGTTGCTACTGTCATGATGGCTTGGCCCAGCAATACATGTCTTGAAGTTTTATTCATCAGGTGTCATGCCTCGATTTTTTTGCCGGTGATTGTTCTTAACCCTTGTATTTGAAAGATGCTTGGCTAAACTTGTCGAATGGCAAGCTACGGGAATACTTGACACATGACAAGCAAAAGGAAGGAAACAATCGGCAGAGAGCAGGATCAACGCGGTGAGCAGACCAGAACAAAACTTCTGGTAGCCGCGATTGAATGTTTTGCTACCCAGGGCTATGACGCCACAGGTACCCGTCTGATCGAGAGCAAGGCTGGTGTAAAAAGAGGACTTATTGCCTGGCATTTTCAGAGCAAGGAGACTCTGTGGAAGGCCGCGGCAGTCAGTCTCTTCTCCCGTGCCGCAGAAGATTTTGCTGCAGTGCGCATGCAATTATCCGACGTAAGCCAAACTCAACAGTTGCGGCAAATGGTCAAAGTCTATGTGCGTTTTCTCGCGAAATATCCGCAGATTCATCGTTTACTTTCAACCGAAGGAAGTCATGAGAGTTGGCGATTGACCTGGCTGGTCGAGAATATAGCTGCGCCCTGGTACGCTGATTTGCAACGGGTGTTTGTGGAGAGCAAAGATGCCGGTATGTTCCCTGACATGGACTTTATCCATTTTTTCTACATCCTCACCGGCTCTGCCGCAATGATATTCGCAATGGCTCCAGAGGCGCGCTGCCTCAGCGGCAAAGATGTGCTGCAGCCGGAATTTGTTGAGGCGCATGCCGATGCGCTGATTGCGCTGATTTTTAAGTAAGAGCGCTTATCAATGGAAGGTCACGTGCTGGGCAAATCAGTGTATCTAGGACGTTTTCACCGGCCCCAGTAATTCCGACCCCAGCGACCCAGACTTCAGCAATCAGACGTCACAGATTGCTATAGCCTGAGCCAATGAGGCTATGCGAGGGTCACTGGGGACGGAGGGCGTAAGCGCTCCGTCCCCATTGCCACCCGCTGTAGGTATTGGGGACGGAGCGCTATCGCCCTCCGTCCCCTGGGCGCCCTCCGTCCCCGGCCTTCGCGGTATAAACTCCTGTGCCACATACCCATCAAATCCTGTTGCCACAATCGCGCGCATGATGGCCGGGTAATACAACTCCTGCGTGTCATCGATTTCATTGCGCCCTGGCACACCCGCGGTGTGGTAGTGACCAAACCATTGATGGTGGTCGCGTATGGTGCGGATCACGTCACCTTCCTGCACCTGCATGTGATAGATGTCGTACAACAATTTGAAATTGGGTGACCCGATACGTTTGCAAAGCTCTATGCCCCAGGCTGAGCTGTCACACATGTAATCCGGGTGATCGATTTTGCTGTTGAACAGCTCCATCTGAATCACGATATTGTTGCGCTCGGCCAGACTCATGATCTGTTTTAGTCCATCAGCGCAGTGTTGCAGACCGGTCTCGTCATCCATACCGTTGCGATTACCACTAAAACAAATCAGGTTTTTATAACCGGCCTGTGCCATCAACGCGATATGATTTTCGTAGTTGCTGATCAGGGTGCTGTGATAGTCGGGATTGTTCCAGCCTTCAGTCAAACTGATCTCGGCGCCATTACACATGGAACAATCGATGCCGTGATCTTTGAGAATCTGCCATTGCTGCGGCCCGATCAGATCAATGGCGGCAAAACCGATGTCGTTGACCACGGCGCACAATTCTTCCAGTGACAAAAACCCGTAGGTCCACTGCGCTACCGAGTGTTTGATATTGCCGCGATTCTGAAAGCGGGCTGCGGATAATTCAGCCGCGCGGGTGCCGGGTGTCACACTGACACCTGCCGCTGCCAGCATCGACGCTTGCGCGGCTTTACGTAGCCATTCACGACGACTAAGTAGCGATCTCATGATTCTACTCCTGCTGCACCGCGCTGCGATGGCACGGGCTCACGCTGAAAGGTCAGTGCAAAAAACACCAGTATCACCGCGGCCAGCGCCGCCGGCATCATCCAGAAACTGAAGGCCCCCTGCAACCAACCGGCCTGGGTGGAACCATCCAGCGCCATGCTGTCGCCCCACCAGCCCAGAATGTAGTTACCCACCAACATGCCCGCACCGTAGGTCAGCAAGGCAAACAGCCCCTGAGCACTGGCGCGGATCGCAACCGGTGCCTTGCGGTCTACATACAACTGGCCGGTCACAAAAAAGAAGTCATAACAGATGCCGTGCAGGGCTATACCAAAAATCAGCAAGGCCACCGACTCCGGGAAACTCGCAAACACCAGGTAACGCAAAGCCCACGCCGCCATGGCCACCATCAGCATCCACTTCACACCAAAGCGCACGATAAAAAACGGCACCAGCAGCATAAACAACACTTCGCTCATCTGGCCAATCGCCATAAACGAGGCGGATTGATTGCCAAAGGCCATGGCCGCTACAAAGTCATTGGTGCGTGCGTAATAAAACGCCAGCGGAATACTGATCAGAAAACTGCTGAGTGCAAAAATAAAAAAGTTACGTTCCTTCATCAGCATCAGTGCGTCCATGCCCAAGGCTTTGCTGACACTAAAAGGCTCGCCTCTGGCCTTCGGTGGTGTGGCCGGCAAGGTCAAGCTGTACAGACCGTACACCAGCGACAGGATGGCGGCCATTTTTAATGGGATGTTGGTGATCTGCGCGTTATCTGCGCCAGTCAGCGCTTGCAGCAAGGGGATGTTCACAAACCCCAGCACCGTCTGCGCCACAATAAACCCCGAGACTATCCAGCCCACTGTGCCCCAGACACGAATGGCGGGAAATTGCTGATCAACATTGTCAATATTGGAAAAAGCAATGGTATTGGCCAGCGCCAGCGTGGGCATATACAACATAAAATAAACAAACATCACCCAGATAAACACCCCGGGATCAGTCACACCGGCGGCATACCAGAGCACTGCTGCTCCGGCTATCTGGCAGAACGCGTTCAGTCGCTCGGCATTCACAAACCGGTCTGCCAGCAAGCCCACAAATAATGGTGCCAGCAGCGCAGCCCAGTTATGAGTTGCGTAGGCTTGCCCTATGATGGTGTTGATGCCCTGTTCGTTTTGAAAGACCTGTAAAAGGTAGCTGCCGAGGGTGACAAAAAAAGCGCCCCAGACAAAAAACTGCAGGAACATCATCAGGCTAAGGCGAGGTATCAGATAGCGGTGGGTATTCATCAAGCATTTCCCCGAAGAAGATTGTTTATTTTTGTTTTTGATCAGGCTTGTTTTGCGGGCAGCCTCTGTATCGCACTACAATGCCATTGACTCTAATAAATAAACTGGAAATATGGAATTGTTATTTCTGTTACCAAGGCTCTTTGATATAACACGTGTATGAAAAAAATAAGACTGGGAATGATAGGCGGCGGACAGGGTTCTTTTATCGGAGCCATACATCGTCGCGCCGCAGCGCTGGACGGACACTACGAACTGGTCTGCGGCGCATTCAGTAGCGATCCGGCCAACTCACGCCATACAGGCGAACAGCTTAATCTGGCACCACAACGGGTTTACGATTCTTATACCGAGATGCTCATCACTGAAGCCTCTTTGCCGGCGGGCGAACGCATGCAGGCAGTCGCGATTGTCACGCCCAACCACCTGCATGCCGCACCGGTGATACTGGCCTTGCAGCACGGCTTTTATGTCATTGTCGACAAACCCCTGGCGTTGAGCGTGGAGCAGGCGAAACAGATCGCCCTGGCACTGCAACAATCCACCTGCAAACTGGCACTCACGCATACCTATGCCGGTTACCCGATGATCAAAGAGGCACGTCACCGTGTTGCCAGCGGGCAGTTCGGCAAGATCCGTAAAATTCTGGTTGAGTATCCACAAGGATGGCTAAGCACCGCGCTGGAAAGCAGC